>NZ_JAEELZ010000145.1 GCF_016282985.1 Methanosphaera sp. | reverse complement strand
GAAATTATTAAGATTAGTCTTTTCAGTTTCACTAATTACCCAGTTAAGTGATACTTTAACATGCGCTCCATAAGCACCACCGTGATAAGCTGTGCTTGTTGCACCATTCCAACCAGTATTCAATCCCCAGTTACCACTATTGCTTCCATGTATTCCTGAGCTACCATAGGCACTGTTTGAAACAAGAATACGTGTTCCTGCATCATTAACATCACAAATAGCAAAATAATGATTATCGCTGTGCCATACCCAAGGTTTGCCTGCTTGAAGCCAACTAATTGCAGTAGACCTTCCAGCACTTGTTGTAACACCCATCATGTTATATTTTTTAAGCATGCTCACAATAGTAGCTGGACCTACATATTGACCATATTCGTTTTTGAATCTCCATTCACTGATGTAATGGTGTAATATTTGAGTACAAACACTCGCACTTGTATTACCACAACTGTATTCCCAGTTTTGATGATCTGAAACAAAATGGTATAAACATGTTGCACCTTTCCAATTAACAGTTTTTCCAGCGAGACTGGTTTTATGATTTGTGAAATCAATAGTGACGCTTGCAGGCCATGCTGCCCCATTATGACCAACCATGTAATAGTAAATACTTTCTTCTACAGCATTCCATACAGTTCTTTCTACAACGTTCCATTTATCATTTGTTTCACATTCAAAAGCAATATAACGTGGTGTTTTATAATTGTTCAGTTGCATCATTTTACTATCTCTTTCAAACACTTTACGATATTGATTCTCTGTTAAAGTGTATGTTCCACCAGTAACCATGACAAACTTTTTATTACCATGTTGCATTGCATTAACATTAGGTACTCCACCAACGGTTGCTATTTTCTTAGAAAAAGGACTGCCCTCTATGGTGGTTGGTGTTACTGGTGTATCTGATGGAAGAACTGAATTATCAAGTGGATTTTCTGTTACAGTAACTTCTTTTTCTTTCAGTACATCTTCCATGTAGAGTACTTTTGTTGTTGTGTTTTTGACTTTGTTGTTTTCATAGGTTTCTGTTGTTATTACTCTTTTTAGGTGGTTGGTGTTTGGTTTTTTACCAGTTTCTACTGTGTTTACTGTGTTATCACTATATTTGGTTGTTGTGATTGTTCTTAGTAATTCTTCATGGAATACATTGCTTTTGTTACTGTAGTTTTTTATTGTTACTGTTTTTGATGTGCTGTTATGGGTTTTGTCTCCACCATACTTGATTGTTACTTTGTATTCTCCTCTGTATGGTAATTTGTGTAATAGGTTGAATGCTCCGTTACGGTCTGTTTTTAGTTTGTATACTTTTTCATAGAATGCTGATGTGTATTCTTTGGTTATTGTTTTGGATACTATTGTCTTTGTGGTGGTTGGCATTGGTACGGTTGTTGTATCTGTAGTGGTTGTGTTATCAGTAGTGGTTGTTGTGTTATCAGTAGTTGTTGTGTTATCAGTAGTGGTTGTTGTTGTACTTCCACTTCCAAATAATCCTAATATTGCAGCACCTATCTTTTCACCAGTATAATCTGCATTTTCTGGATTGTTATGCTGATTACTACTCCTATTGACCACATAGATTTTGTTATCTCGACAGTAATCTATCGGTTTGTAACCTTCTGTTTTAGGCCATCTTCCACCATCTGGAACATCTGTTTTTGGATTTCTTGTTTTGATTCTGTTATAACAAGTACCAGTACTTCGTGTGAAATCACATGCATCATAAAAGAATGCCAATACTACATCATTACCTCTTTCACGAACATATCTACCCCTATTATCATTTCCACCCTTATCAGCAGAGTTAAGATTTGAACAACTGGCAGGTAAATACTTGGACCATAAACCTACTTCCAGTATATTGGTAGGATCTACTCCATTCGCAATATTAATAATAATCGCATCGGTTAGATTTGCATAATACACTTTGGAAATATTTTCATACAATTTGTTAGGCCCTATTGCAGTTCTTTTTATGTTTGTTACTCCACCATTTTTCAACGTGGAAACAATGGTATTCAGTATTTGATTATTACGATTATTTGTATAATCCATAGCAATATAAACAGGTCTTTTCTTATCAAGTTTATCAGGATATACCATTATAATGCCTCCAGTTCTTCTTTTGAGTAATAACTGATTACTAACATCATACCTTTATCACCTGCTTGAAGTGATGAACTTATACTATTATGCCATGATAACAAGTTACTGATACTGGTTGTACCATAAGGTGTTACATCTGTAGCATCAACGGACTTTGTATTATAACGATTAGTAATACTGTTACCTCTTGCCAATATGTTCATATAATCCACATTAGAACCGTTCTTATTATACAATAATACAGGATAATAATCTTGTTTCTTGTATGCAGTAGTGTTCAATGTAGTACTCTGTGCATAAACAAGAGCTACCGTAGTCATATAACTGTCATGATATGCAGATTTCTTCAAGTATTTAGTAATGTTTTCCTGAGATAAGTTTACGGTAAACATGTTCAGATAATTTTCAGATGATGAAGTTTTACCTGCTTTATCAACTACTTTCTTACCAATACTGCTAAGACTGTTATATCCACCAGTATTAACAAAGTCTGCAGGACTGTAACAAAGACCTAACTCAAACAATAAGGTACTTACAATATATCCAAAAATATTATCTCCCTGAGGATAACAAGGACTAAACCAATCATAATCCCCCACAACATCAATACTACGGTTAAAGTGTTCATAATACTTCATACTTTCACTATTAGAACTAGCTTCAATTAACAAGTTGCTTGTTTTCTCAGTATCATGACTTTGATAATAATAAGCTGCAGCATAAGCTAATGCTCTTAACCACCACATACTAATGTTTTCAAGTTTAACACTATTTTCTGTTTCAATACTGTCACTACTACTCATAATATCAATATTGATGTTACTATCACATATTGCATGTAATACGTTTTTCACAGTATTATTAACAGCATCAAGGCCAAACTTGTAAGTACTTATTTCAGGTGCAAAGCTTGGGGTAATAACATATGAACCAGTTACTTCTTCATAGTTAGCAAGATTTTTGGATGTTTCTTCAACAATAGTCATGTGTCCGTTAACTCCTGGTGGAGCAACAATCCAGTTACCCTCATAATACCTTGAATTTATGGCATTTTGGATTACATTCCATGGAACATAATTATCTGTAGTAGGTGATAAAAGAGCCGTATAATGTGGATTAAAAACAGGTATGTTAGTATCCAATATTCCAACCTTAAGGTTTTGTGAACTAGTTGTATAATACCAGTCATAGATTATAACGGCATGATAACCACTTTCTTCGTATGTGTTATAAAATCCATCGTAGTATTCTTCACCAAGTTTTGACACATCTATATCAATACTTGCACATACCCCTCGGCCAACATACTTTATAACATTGTCAAGTGTTGCTTCCACTATCGTAGTTTTTAGTCCAATTTGTTCCATAACATTATTAGCAGCATTACGTGAAGTACCAGTGCTAGTAGTTCCCATCAATTTACTAAGTTCATATTCTGTATGATAATCCTTAAAAATACTGGTAATATTACTTATACTAGCTGGTAGACATGTTGGACCATTTTGTCGTTCACTACTAACAACATTTGGGATATATACTGGGTCACCTGTTTTTTGTTCTAATTCTGAACTAATCATTTCATGATAAGCATAGAACATTCCTGCATAATATTTCTTTTCCTCAGAGTATGCTATTCCAAGTTTGAGTATTTGTTCAGCATTAGGATAATAATGTACATGTACGGTTTCATCAAAGAATCCTTTACCTAGTGCTTTATCATCATTTCCACCAAATGCAGATTCGTTGTTACTGTATATCTGGTTTCTTGCATAGTATATACTGGCACACCACCATTGAGGTACACTGTATACAGTACCTGTAATATCTCTTAACTTGTATTCATATGGTCCTTCATCCCATCCGAGGTTAATATAATCATTTCTCATTGCTTTTTCAAGGTTAGCAATTTGTTCTTCTGAGAAAGTATAATACTCATTGTATGGATCAAACTTCTTAATTTCTTGTTGTATGTTACCAGATTTTTCTATTTCATCATCATTATATGCTTTTACCAGTTTAATATTCATTACTACGTACTGGTCTGGTAGTGCATCATCACCACATTTAAGAAGTCCACCTATCACATCGTTTGTATCATTTTTACTGATTATACGGTTTTCACTATCAATCACAGTTTCCTGAAGGTCAAATATGCTTGTTACTTCAGTTTCTATTTTTATCTTGTTTTCTCCAGGATGATGAAGATTCTTTGTAGTTTCTGTTATTCTACATGGAACAAAATAATTGAAGTTTGGTACTCTTACCTGGAGACTTTCATGTAACTGGTATCCAAGATTGTCTAATCCCAGTAACTGTTGTATGTCTTTTACTTCAATTTCCAGTTCATAGTCAGGAGTAATCTTGTTTAGTAATGATAATGCTAATTCATTATATATTGCTTCAACAAGTGTTTCATTGGTGTTTTCTGTTCCCACCTTGTATTTTGGTGGAGATTTACTTTCATTGTATGGGTATATTACATTATAATCTGTCTGATTTATACCATTGAATTTAATGTATAATTCTCCTTTTGATTTTTCAAAGGGTGCATTCCAGTTTGCAGTACTGACTGTGTTACCTTCTTCATCCTGTTGAATAATCATTGGTATTACTTGGCCTTCTACTACTTCATAATCAAGCCATTCCTGTATTAGTTCCTCATTGGATTTACTACTGGTTGCACCAGGAAGATCACCACTAATATATTCTCCTTCTTCAAGTGAAGAATATAATGAATCTACAAGATTTTGATACTGTTTATCTACTCTGTTTTCTGTTCTTAGCTCTGCATTACTCACAATATGTGCTGATACTTTGTTACCTAATTCTTTCACTTCTTCAGCACTTACTGTGTTAGTGTTACTGAATATTGGTGCCATTGCATTATAAGTATCTTCTTCACTCTTAGTAAATTCTAAACTTTCAAGGTTATAATTCAAGTCAAGAGTATCAGTATCACTTACAAATCTAACATCATCAGGATTAGCAAGATATAATGACCTGTTAATTTTATTTCCCTCATTTTCATAAGAGGTAAGGAAGATTCTACCAGTTTGTTCTTCAATCATTCTAAGTAAACTCATATAAGTCATTATACCCTCAGGTGTTACTTGTTTACGATTGGAAGTAAGAGAATCCATTCCAAGTATATCATAGTATCCACCAAACCATTCATCCAACTGGTTTTCAGTAATGGTTATAACACTGTTTTCAGGGAAATACAATACATCATTATTCAGTTCCGTAATTATTTCCTCTGCTTCAAAGGTTATTGTATTTTTTTTCCAAAAATCAATTTCATAACTGGTGTTAATCACGTACAAACAGGATTTAATACCATTTATGGAGGGAACAAATATCTTGTTCCCTTGCTGATACCATAAGGTATCATCTTCCATAATTAGTTCTTCCTCGTAAGGATAGGTTACTTCTATTTTTCTACAAGCATTTTTTTTACTGGTTTCTACTATTTCACAAAGTTCAGGGTTTAACCATTTTATCACGGTTTCCCTGTAATCCAGTACAATAATGTTTAAATCATTTACCACGTTTATCCTCTCCTTACTTTATAACTTACTTCAAGGATTTTTCCAGTATCACTTGAGAAACTGTAGTTTCCTCGTAGTTTAAACCATGTACTGTTAAAGTCAACATATTCTGTGATGTCTGTTGTATCTCCAAGGTAAACCTTTCTGTTTGCATTATCTATTGTAAGTTTACTGTCTTTCAATATTCTTGGAGTAGTAATTATTAGTACTTGTTCCAGTTCCTCTTCCATTATTATTGCTGTTCCTGCTCTTTGTGCCATGTAGACTATTTTTGGACTAACAGCAATACTACTTGGACTGTACCCATCAGGTCCACTAATTGTATCAGATACATCATATGTTGTTCCACTCGGTACAAGTAATGTTATATCTGCATAGTAACTGTTACCTACATATTTGTCATCAAATTCTTTTACTCTGACTATTTCATAGTATCTGTCATCAAGGTGATCAAATATTAACTGTTTTGGTATCGGTTTGTTACTATGTAATTCTCTTGTATTTGTGAACAGTTCAACTACCTTATCTACCTGGTATCTTCCATCTTTTATGCTGCAGTTTGGTAATCTTATGCTTAGTTCTACTTCTTTGGTGTTTATGTTTACACGGTTTACTACTGTGGTATCTGTACCTTCCACGTGGTACAAACTTGTTTCATTTTCTGTACCTCTGTGGTGCACTACCTTTGTTATGAGTATTCCGTAATCTTCTCCTCTTTCTCCATCAATGCTTAGTCCGTAACCACACTTTGTACGAGTGATGTAATCAATTACTGCTTTCACATTATTAATGTTAATGTATGCTCTGTTAGAATACATATTAAGTACTTTAATTCTGATTTCAAAAGGATAAATTCTTTCATTAGTACGATCTATTAATTCACCTGGTGTAAAACCAAACAGGTCATAAACGCTTCCAACACTAGCTACACCCTCACCACTTGTAAGTGTTACCTGTCTTTTACCACGCTTGTTTTTATCAATGTATAGTTCACATTCTACAACTACTGTATCAGTTGTAATATAATCAAATTGTACTTCCATACCAAGAATACTGATATTGGTATTTAACAATCCTCCATCATCCCAATCCCATACCGTAGCAGGAATTAGTTCAGGAATACTTGGAACCATACTTGCACGTGCATAATTATTTCCATCAGTAAGCAAAGCTTGTGTAGGCCATAAAGCATGACCAATACCATTAACAGTACCCCATAAGCTAGTTTCAACAAGAAGATGTTCACTGAAATTAAAAGTAACTCTCATACTAACAGGGTCACCAGTATAACCATGACTATATACTATATACAAAGGATTACTGGAATTGTACTTGAACTTCACTAGAACTTCCTTTGCAGTAGAAGTAGCCATGTTATTACACCATATAACATGTTCAAGGAAATCATCAGAATTTACATACTCACTGCTACTATTAAAAATACCTACTCTATAATTATTACCATAATCAGAGATAGTATAATCCTGATTGTTTAAAGTAGTCTTAACAAGAGTACCAAGAGTATAGTATATTCCATTACACATAGCTTCAGTCCAGTAATCCTTGATTTCAAGTCTACTGTAACAAAGTACTCCAAGGTTTGTACTAAGCACTACAATACTTTTTGATATTTCATTTCCCACATGTTTACTATCTGTGTAAGATACCCACATATGTACAGAATATTCACCAGAATGTACAAAGAAAATACCTAATGGAATTGTGGCATTAAGTGAACCATTATCCACCAGTTTTATCCAGTAAGCACCAGTAGTGAATCCTGCACTATCCACAAAGCTTAATGCCCTGATGTCATCAAGATTATATAAAACTTCTTCATCTTCACCAAACCGTATGTGCAGCACTTTCATCTGTTTTTTTGGATCATTGGTTTTTACAGTTACTGTGTAATCACTTGGATGTTCAGCTTTCAATGCTTGTTTATCCTCATATAATGTTGTAGATAATGTTACTTGTACATCATATACTGTGAAATAACAGGTATAACTTGTTTTTGTTGATTTGTCTGTGATTGTACATTTAGTTGCATCTGTTACCGATAAATCCTTTGTAGGATATGTTGTATCAAAATCCAAAATCAACTGGTTACTAACATTTTGGCCACTTGGAAGATTATGTGTCCATATACACCGTTGATATTTGTACCCATTACGTGTTTTATTCTCTGTTACAAGATTTCCCTCAGGCATAAGAGCATGATTTACTTCTATACCTAATGGCAAGTCTATGATAGTTTGACTAGTGTATGCTGCAGTACTGGTTTTCTTGACAGTGAATGTTGCACTGGTAGGATTTCCTACAGTTCTACTGCTTGGAGTAAATTTTCCATCAATGGTTAAATGTGTTCCTGTATCATTATAATACACTTTCACATAGAAGTTTTGAAGTATTATTCTTCCTGGTGTTGTTGCCGTGTTTGCAGGATATGCAAGTCTTACACCAAAGTTTGAACTGTTGATTTGTGTAGTGCTTATTCCTGATACTGTTGTTTTTGATTCCTGTAAACTACTGGTTACTTCTCTTTGACCGTTTATTGCTGATTTGCTGGTGTTCAGTATTGTTAGCTTTGGAGCACCTATCATTGGATAGTATCCATTGTTGATGAATTTCTGTTGTTTGTAACCGATTTCTATTTTTTCTATTACAATGTCACTTCCAAAATTGAATCCAAAATTGGTAAGGTCTAATGGTGCAGGTTGTTTGTATGTACCATTCTTTCCTGCTATGTAATGTCGGTCAGGATTGTCTGGTGTTGCATAGCTTTCATGTCTACAATATGCAATACCATTACTTGTTTTCAAATTATCTAAGTAATCCCAGCACTTGTACTGGTTATCTGTTCCTCCACATGTGTATCCTGGTGTGATTTGTATCTTTTGTGGATACTTTGTCATGGTCTTAGCAGTTATTACTTCAATGTAGAAGTTTTGAATAATCAGTTGCCCTGGTGTTTCTGCAGTATTCTTAGGATATGCTAGTTTTATCTTGAAACTACTGTTTTGTAAACTGCTCCTTGTAACATCGTAGAATGTGTGTATCTGTTCTGTTAGTGTTGTTGTTACTTTACTACCAGTTTGTACTTCCCCATTTCCTGCATTAATTAATGAACATGTTGCTCCGTTAATGCTTATGGTTTTACCATTGTTTAGGAATGTTTGTTGTTTGTAATGTACAACTATTCTTGCTACTTCTTCATTGCTTGGTAAACTACTGAAATTAAATCCAAACTCCAATGGTGCTGGAGTATGGTTTGAACCACTACTGGTTGCTATCATGTATTGTTGATAATCAGGGTGTGAGTTACTTGCAAGAGGGTACGGACTTACATAGCTTTCATGTCTACAGTAAGCTGTACCATTTGCTACTTTGAGGTTGTCAAGGTAATCCCATCCTTTATGATGACCTCCATTGTAGGGGTCTGTGTTTGTGTTTGTTGCTAAAGATACTACTGTTGGATATAATTTTATTGTTGTCATCGTATTCATCCCCCTATTGTTATGGTGCACTTGTTATTCCCAGTAGTCCATAGTATTGTATGCTATGTACTGTGAAGTATTCTCTTGCACTACCATAGAATCCAAAGTATACATCATCACTGATACTGTTCATGTCATAGCTTACTCCAGTATATGTTCCATCAATGTACACGTATGCTACCTTATCAAGGACTTTTACATCTATAAGGTGTGTGTAATCATGACCCCATTGTGATGAATCCACATAATCACTTAGTTGCACGTTTACTCCTATCATGTTCACTTTATCATTAGTCCATACTACTCTACCTAGTCTGAAACGTTGATATGCTCTGGTGAAGGATACTTCTATCCGTAATGAGTATTGTGTTCTTATGCTTGGTAGTGCTTCATTGTAGTATACAAAGTATTGTCGACCTGGTAATAACTTGCCATCTGTTATTGTTGGCGTTACTGGGTTGGATGTTGAACCACTACTTGGCAGTGCATAAGTCCAATTTGTTAGTGGTGGTATTGTTACTGGCATTTCTGGGTATGTAGCTCCTGTACCATGACTGGTTACTTGGAATTTTAGTATTAGTTGTGCTCCGATGTTTGTGTCTGTTCCCATTTCTTTGAAGAATCCTTTGGAGTATGAGTGTATTATCTCAACAGTATCTCCAACATGGAACGTATTAGAATCAATATTTAAACTACTCAGTAATACTCCAGTATTCCCTGTTACAGAGTCACCACGTATTGTTGAGGATATGTCTCTTAGTGTTCCTCCATTAATTCTCATTTGCACGGAGTATCCTACACCCCATACTCCACCCTCTTGTCGAGGAACCCAATAAGTAGACGCGGTTGAACCCATATATATCTTTGAATTTATTGGTAGTAGTCCGAAGTTACATACCTTAGGCCAGGCAGTATTCGAAAAATCAATACGATAAGTCTTACCAGCAGCAGTAGTGGTGGTGTTCAGATATACATCTACATCTAACTCGAGGTTTTTCTGTCTTGATTCTATGGATACAAATTCTTTCACATCCTCAGAATACAGGTAATTAGACTGACTAGCAGGACTATACTCCAACCGTAGAGTATAAGTA
Source organism: Methanosphaera sp. (assembly GCF_016282985.1). Taxonomy (GTDB): domain Archaea; phylum Methanobacteriota; class Methanobacteria; order Methanobacteriales; family Methanobacteriaceae; genus Methanosphaera. The sequence continues at coordinate 19,320 of NZ_JAEELZ010000145.1, read as the reverse complement.
TTAAAGAAACAAACACTGTTATCCAGTGTAGCAGACTTCAAAGCAGTAAGGTCTAAATCTGTGAACATTAACTCCATTACACCACCATACATGTAATCATCACAATCGAACTCACCAATACATTCATCAATACCAGATTCTTCATGTAACATGTACAATGACACAGTACCTGATGTGACTGTAGTATTAGTGTAACTACCCTTCATGGAAATACGTAAACCTTCAGGTTCAACATCATACAGGTAACTGTAAGTGATTGTGTTTCCCTCTACTGTGAATGTTACTGGTTCTTTATCAACCGTTAAAGTAAATGACTTGCTATTGGCGAGGTATTCTGCATCCACATACTCTACTGTGTACACTTTGCTTCCCATGCTTGTAGGAGTAATACGAATACTAGTTCTACTGTTAAGAGCAAATTCATCAACAACAGTACTACCCTGCTTAACACGAATAGTACCCTGCCTAATATTCTGACCATTATACTCCACCCTCACAGGCACACTAGACTGTTGACCAATACTACCAGTAGCAGTAGATTGAACAATTATTGATGCAGATTTCTTAGCAGTAGTTACAACAAAGTATGAAACATTATCTTCATATACTCCTAAACCATCATACTCTAAAGAATAAGTATATGTTCCTGCATCAGCTATATTAACATAAATATCAGGTAAACCACCCGTTATAGTATATGTTTGAATAACAACACCATCTGGATTTTTAAGTCTAATAACCCCTGATTTAGGAATAAGTCCATGCATATAATCTTCTAAGGAATATGAAAGAAGTACTTCTTCATTAGTGTTACCACTCACATTATCCACAGAAAAACTTGTAAGTATTTTATTAACAGAATACAATGCACTTCCATTACAAGGAGCATACTTTTTACTAGTGTTTCCAAGGTATGTTGCTTCAACAAGTATGTTCTCTTTAACAGTATTCACTACATAATCCGTGAAAAGTATGTGACCATCATCATCAGTTACAAGCTTGTAAACTCTGCCATCAACCTTAAGAGTTACTGGTTCATTTGCTAACGGTGCAGAATTACCCTCAAGAGCCAGTGATATAGTACAAGGGTCACCACAAAGAACATCCCATGCACCAACACTTAATTCTGTGTAAACACTATCAAAGTTTAAATCCATACTAGTACCATTCACAATTTCCTTATAAGTGAGTTTAGCACCTTCCGTTCTTTCCACGATAAAATCCTCATACTCAGTACTTTGCATCAGCTTAGTATAATTAGGTAAAATATTACCCAGCAATCTTGCTTTTGTAGGTTTCATCTCTTTTCTTGTCATATTATCTTTTCACCTCCAAAAAGTATTATATATGTCTTCTTAATTCATTCAACAACTTATTCTTAGTACGTTCATCAAATCTCTGGAAAACAGGACTGGTAACAATCTGCCTGATAACTTCCTTATCAGTAATAGCATCAGTAACCAACTGAGCAACTCTTTCTTCATCAACATCATTAGGAAGTCCATTAACATCCAAGGCATACTTAACTTCAACAGTACCCTTATTCACTACCTCAACAGGTTCACCAGTAGTAAGATGATCCAAAATATCACTAAGAAGTTTATTCTCATTATTTCGTATCCTTGTTTCATCCTGAAGTTTGCTACTAACACTATATCCAATTTCATTTCTGCTTGAAGTAACAGCACTGGCAAGAATACTGTTTGCACCAGTTTCATTAAATGCTTCAATAGCTGTTCTTCCTACCATTGAAGCAGCATCAGCTACACGATAAGCATTATCAAGATAAGCCTGTGCCATACTACCAACCTGATAAGTTACAGCATCTTCCACATAAGCACTACCAGTAATACTACCAAGTAATGCATTCTTGAAATCATTAAGTAAATCCCAACCTAACTGAATTATAGCACTTACTAATGCTCCTCTTCTGTTACGAATTTCATCTTTTATCTTAGATAACCATTCACCAAACTTACTAGGAAGCTTTTTAATCCATTCAATAAAGTCATCAACCATCTTCTTAGCTGTTTCCTTCATTTTGTCAACTATCTGTGAACGCCATGTATTAATCTTGTTTAACGTGTTAAGTAACCAAGTCCAAAACTTACCTGGAAGACTACTTACCCATTGAATGAAACCATTAACTGCATTAGTAGCTGTAGTGATGAAGTTACTAACAACTTGTTGACCCCAATTCCATACATTCTGTAACACTACCATAAGCCAAGCCCATACCTGACCAGGCAAACTAGCAATCCATAACACGAAACCAGTAACAGCATTACTTGCAGTAACTATGAATGTGTTATACAATGATACTGCCCAATTCCATAAGTATAAGATAATGCTTCCAAGCCATAACATGAAATTGTTATACAACAGTTCAAGGTATGATCCAAAATTCTGGAAGATTAATATGATACTGTTAATAAATTCCCAGAAACTAGTCCAAGCACTCATGAACACGCCACTAACATATTCACCAATACCTACGAGCCAGTTCCAAGCATTACCTATAGCTTCACAAAGACTGTTCCATGCACCAATAACACTTGTTTGAATAAACTGTACAAAACCATCAACTGCATTTCTCACATCTTCATTAGTATAATACAAGTAAACCAGTACTGCAATAAGTGCAACTATTGCAACCACTACTATGGTAATAGGGTTCAAAGCAAGAACTGCATTCCAAATTGCAGTAACTGCAGTAATAGCTTTTATAGCTTCAATCAGTTGAATAATTGGAAGTATAACAGTTGCAATACTACTTAATGCCAGTACTACAACACCTATAACAACAGCAATCTTTAAGAGCCAAGGATGTTGCTTACTAAGGTCAGATATCCAACCAAGTACTGTTTTCAGTATAGGAAGTAAAAACATTCCAATCTCTGTACCAACACCTTTAATACTCATCTTGAATGATTCCCATTGATACTCAAATGTATTGGTAAATTCTTTAAACTTAGGATTCTTTTCAAGTACCTTATCCAATGCTGCTGCATATCCTTCAATATCATTTGCAGCACCACTCCAACCTGCAGCTTTTAAGTCTGCCTCTGTAATACCTATCTGTTTAAGACTTCTCCATTTTCCTTGAAGTCCATCAAAGGCATGTTCCATTATACTTGCAGCTTCTTGACTACTTTTTCCCATAGCCTGAGCCATAATACCAACCTTAGCCATAGGACCAGGTAGTTTACTTACTGCATCTCCAGCAACATGGAAACGAAGTGCTACATTGTTAACAGCTGTAGCCATGTTGTTATATCCAAGTGTTGTTCCTGCTACTGCACTTTTTATACTGCTTTGTGCTCTTTTGAATGCTTCTGCACTACCAGTTACACTTTGAGTTACAGCATTTACTTTTTCACGTGCTATTGCACTATCAATTATGAAACTTTTCAAGCTTGTTACACCAACTACTGCAAATGCACTCATAATAGCACTTTGTACTCCACTAAGTCCACTTGCAAGGTTTGTAAGCTTATTTTTAGCATTACTTATTCCTGTTTGGAAATTGGTGAAAGCTGTTTTTCCTTTTGTTCCAACAGTGTTTACTACATTACCCACTTTTATAAGAGCATTGCCGAGTAAACTTGTTTTTGATGTGGTACTTGCTATTTGACCGTTAAGTGTTGCAAGTCCTGCATTACTTATCTGTCCTGTTCCCACATTCATGTTTGACAGTACACCTGTTGCACTTTTTATCTGTTGCATCGTGGTTTGCCATTTGCTTTTTATTTTTTCTGCAGCATTAAGGAATGGTTGTGCAAGCCTTGATTCATTAATTGTTTGAACAGCTGTACTATTTCTTATAGTGTTTTTGATACTGTTGAATGCATTGCTGACTCTTGTTTTTAGAGCATCATATGCACTTCCCATTCTGCTTGTAGCACTTGTTGCCTGTGCACTACTACTGTTTGCTACACTACCAGTTTGATTAATGGTATTGTTCACTTGTCTTATCTTCTCTGATAACATGTCTTTAGCATTAATGATTACTTGTAGTGTTTCTGTACTTACCACGATAAACCACCTCCATATTTAATTAATAATAAATTGTAAAATTATATACCTAAAAAAAATAGGAGGATACAGTCCATTTTACAACAATTTAATGTCTAAAATGTCTGCTCCTCCTCCGTGCTTTCTGAATATCTTTCTGACTTTTTTCATCTCCACCTAACATATCACTATACACTTTCATAACACCATAATCAATGAATACTGCCTGATCAGGAGTAAGTTCCTTGTAGTCTTCATTGAACACATGGTATCCTATGAATTCCATATGTGCAAGGTGTATCCCTTCTGGAGATTCTACTGCTTTTTTATTTCGTTTTCAGTTTTATTTTGTAAAGCATTAATCACTGCTTCATCATCAGTATCAATAATACCGTTTACACGTTTTAGTTCCTTTACAAGAACTGGGTATATACTGTATAATTCATCAATGCTTTCTTCAGTAATCTCTTCTTCAGGATAAGAACATTGTATGAGGTAATGGTCTGCACGGTTGCTTGCTTCAGTCACTTTCTTAATGTTCATGTTTGCTTCTTGTTGACTGTTGCGACCTAGATTTGTACGTACTGTTCCAAATCCTTCATTTACCATTCCATCATATGTTTCACGTTGACGGACTGTCAGTAATTTTACTTCTTCAGATACACCTTCCACGGTGATGGTTGCAGTTCCTTTTGCTAATTGTCTAATATTTTGAAAACTCAAATGTAAAACCTCCAAAAAAAATATAATTTGTTTATGTACTATAAAAAAAAATTGAATGGTGGTGATAAAAAAGAAATAACTTTTTATAAATTAATAACCCAATAGTAACTACTCTATAATGTCAGGTGCAACACGAGTAGCTCTGGTAACTACCTTAATATATAATGGAGTAGTTTTAACCATGTTGTTACTGAGTGTTACACTTTCAGTATTGAATGGTTTAATCTTCAAAGTAGCTTCAAGAACATTACTATCTGCCTCAATAGGGTCAACAGTAATTCTACATTTTGGGAAAACCATTAAAACATATTCATCAGGGTCAACACAACTCTGAGCTTTTACGGTAACTTTCTTAGTAAACTCTTTACATGGTGCAGGACTGTTCCATCCTCCACTGTTAGGATTGTACTCATTATGCATTGCACCTATGATGAATTCATAGTTTCTTCTGTTGAACTTTGTTACTGCTTCTGCTTCTATATTACAACTTTCCATGTTAGGTTTGAAACCGTAACTGATACTGCCAAGGCATCGAGCATCATCACCAGTTTGATGATTGTTTTCTATTGTTAGTTTAAAGTCATTGAAACAGTTACTTGTCGTGTTAATGTCATCGTTTTCATCACCAATCTGAACAGTATAATCATACCCTACAAGTGGTATTGCTTTAAGCATTGAGAAATTACTACGATAACTTTCCAATGAAATCTGTTTAATAGATTCAGTCTTATAAATCATTGACAAGTCAATCTTTGTTTTGTTAAGATTTGCATCCCATTCCATACTGTCAAACAATCCACCAAACACTCTTTTCAGTAGAAAATCTCCACTAGTGAAATCTCCACTAAATGCTGGTCTTTCAAACTTATCCCCAATCCAAAATTCATGAATGTTAAGTTTAGTACCATCACTTGCAGTTTCTATGTTACTATTGTACTTGTACAATCCCATAACACCATAAAGAATAGTAGGAAGACTACTTGTATGTGCAGATAGTGAAAGGTCACCTTCAGGTTCAAAATATCCATTCCTGAATTCATCAAGTCCATTTCTTGTATCTTCTTCATCAAAATCTTGTACATTAAGGTCTGGACTATGTCCATCATCATGTATATAGTATGCAGGACTTTTGTTTTTCTTGAACTGGTCTGTACCATATGCATCTCCTGCATCTTCATACACTATACCTACATAATTAACCATTATCATCTGCCTCCGTTAATTGTTGTTCATATCTGTAATAACATTCAAGCCAGTGAATGTCAATATTGAAAGTAATATAAAATCCTTTTATTATTACATCATCTTCTCTGTTAATAGCATTCAATGATCCATCATTATAACCATCACTAATTGTGAAGTAGTTTATGAATCCATCATCAATACTGTCAAATATGGTTGGAGTATAGTTTTTCATGATACTCATGATTGTTTTTGCTTGAAGTTGTATTGCCTTGTTTTCACTGGTATCTTCATCAGTCATGTCAACTATTATAGCTACTGTGAATGGATATTCTATTGTAGCATAACTACCTCCTTTTGTGAATGTTTGACCTTCTATTTTCCAGTCTTCCTTTTTTACCCATATCTCATAACTGAGTACACTTCCTTCAGTTCTGAAAGTCTGACAATATTGGTCTATTTCTTCAAGTAATCCGTTTTCACAGATTTCGCTTGTTATCCATTCACTAAACTTTTGGGGTATTCTTTGTAATGGTGTTTCCATATCTACATAATATCCTGTCATGCTTGTTTACCTCCACTTTGTCTTATTAAGCTTGTTCTGAATAGGTTTGGTATTTTCTTTCTATACTCCATAAACCCATCTTCTGCCATGTGTCTACCTGGTTGACCTCTACTGTTTGTAAAGAAGATGTCTTCACCATCAATCTTAGCATGCATTGCCTGTGCAGTTTTTGGGAAGATTCTATGTCTTCCTTCTGTTGCAAAGATACCAGTACCTTTTTCTACGAACAATGCATAATTCCTAGTGTTTTGTACTACAAGTCTGTCTTTAGTTAGTTTTGGAGTCCAACTGCCTCTTAGTTTTCCAGTATCTACTGGTGTTTTCTTTTTTATTTGACTGGTTAGTTCTTCACTTGATAAGCTTAGGAATGTACTGACTACTTTTTCAGGTTGGTTTTTGAACAGTTTACTCTGTTCAGCCAATCGTATTTCTATCTTCATCTGTAATTCCTCTTCTACCAGTTACTGCGAGTACTCCAAATCCTAGACTACTTTCTGTTATTTCACTTTTGTAATTTCCCAGTTCTTGTTTCATTGTTACAGGAAATATTTCACTAGGTACTGTTTTGATAGTCCAGTCATTTACTTTAACTACACTATGACTTTTGTAGGCACTTGCAAGAGCACACATATTAGCAACAATCCTGCTACTAACATTCTTGTACACATAGTATTTGGTGCCTTCAGCTTCAAGCTCTGATTCTGTTAATGGATTGTTCGTGTAATCATTGATTAATGCACTTGCTTCATAAATCCATTTGGTTAGGATTTCATCTAATTTATCAGCTTCAGTTGTTTTATCAAGCCCTAGCTTTTTATGTGTAACTCTACTGATGTCTTTTACATCTTCAATTGTACAATAAGTTATCATTTTATTTTGTTCCCTCCATATAACAGTTTTAGATTAAAAAAAAAAATGTAATAAAAGAAAAGGATTTAATTATTATATTCCTTTCAGTCTATTCTCCACCGATAAGACTTGCATATTCTTCAGCAGTTAAAGTTAATCTTACTGCATAATCATCAATACTGTAAGCATTAGCAGTATCCATAGTTGCATAGAATGCATCTGAACTAGTTTCTGCATAACGTTTAGGTTCAATACCTGCTTCACGACCAACAACAAAATGAGTATTAGCTGGTTTGGTTAAGAGTACACTTACATTACCACCATCAAGTGCATCACGCATAGGTTTATTGTTAAGAGTTGGTGATACTTTAATTGGAGCATCTCCCCAATATAATGGTGCTTTCTGACCTACAAAGTCAATAGCTCTGTCAGCTGCTTTGTCAAGGAAGTAACTACTGTAAGCTCTTCTTACATTGGTTGGTACATAAAATACACATTCACTTTCAATTTGAGCTTCCTCAGGTAATGCATAGAACATTGCATCAAAGAGGTCAGTAATTTTATCAAGGTTTACATCACTACTGGTTAATTGTTGACCTGCAGATTTAAGGTATCCATCTTGTCTTCTGTATTGGAGGTCTACACTATTAGCTGCTGATGCATTACCGTAGAATCTTGCTACTGCTACACCTTGTCTGAGTCTAGCCATTGCTCTTTCAAGAAGTATGTTTACAAGGTCATCACCATACACGTTTGCGAGTCTTTGTCTGTCGGATACGTTGATTTTAACTCTTTGTGGGTATGTTTCAATTTCTTTATCTTCAAGAGTTGCTTCTTGTACTGCAGTATCTTTATCGAAGTAGAAGTGTTCAGGTAATGCTCCATCTTCTGTTGCAATGGTATCATCTAATCCGTAGATGTGTCCTTTACCATGAATACCTGTTTGGTATGTTGCATCTTCAAGTAATGGTTCACTTTGGATAAGTTTTGTTACATAGGTTGTGAAAAGGTTAGTGTTAAGAATTGCTTTTCTTGTATTGGTTTCATCAATGGTGAAACTTGCTTTGTAAGCATTTTGGAGGATAGGGTCATCAAGGAAGTTTATGAAGTTGTGATCGTATGGTCTTAATCCTGTTGCATCATAGTTAATGCTGTCTGTGGTTAAGCCTTTCATACTCATATTGTTTTTAACTGCATCATATATTACTGAAAATTCATCTCTTTTTACTGTCATTTTTGGTTCATCTCCTGTTATTTTTGCACTTTTTCTACTTTGTTGTGCAGATGGTTCTGCTTGTCTTAGTGGAATATCTTCTTTTTTGGATTTTCCACCTCTTCCTGAAGTTTTCTTTTTGGTTTCTGTTTCTTCTACTTCTTCCTCTTCTTCAGGTTCTTTTTCTTCATCAACAACTTCTTCTTCAGTTTCTGTTACTGGTTCTTTTGGAGGTTGTGTTACTGCTTTATCTTCATCTGTGATGACTGGTGCAGTTCTTAAATCTTTGATTGCAGATATTACTTCTTCATGTTCTTTTTTCATTTCTGCATTGATTTCTTCTTTTAATGCTCCAACTTGTTCTTCTATCATTGTTTGTACATCTTCTTGTAATGTACTGTTTGTGATAGTTTCTTCAGTTTCAGTTTCTGTTGGTGTTGATTGTCTGAATTGTTTAACTGCATCTTTTATGCTGTTAATGAATGTTGTGTTAGCATCATCTTTTTTTTGTTCTGCCATTTTATCACTTTCCTTTATTTCTTCTGTTTGGATTAATGACCGTTTACAGAATTTAGCTTTGTTTACACATGGAAATTTGACTAGACTGGTTGTTAACAGTACAGGGTCTTCAATGTCTTTGATAAGTGTTCTTTTTGCACTTAGCTTCTTATTGATTTCCTGTATTACATTATGGTCTATGTCTTCTTTCTGTGCAGTTTTTGTGATTAGCTTGTTATAGATCTCCATAACAGTATTTGCATCACTTTTTTCACTTACGGTTACACTATATGCTACAAGTTGTTTTTCATCGATTTCCTTTATTGCTTGTTCATCGGTGATTTCACTTTCTAGCCATAGTGTACGTGGTGGTACTGTTACTGTTGTTCCTGTTACATCTTCAAACTCCATGTTATCATCATTGTAGAATAACCGTAATGGTTTTCCGATGTTTGTCATGTAGTATGATCCTTTTTCATCTGTGAACTGGTGTTGATAATCAATGATGTTGTAGTTTTTGAAACTTTGTTTTAAAGCTTCTATTTTTTCATAGCTTAATAATTCTTCACCATTATTGTAATCACAGTCTGGCGTGTATGGAACAAGAATTGGACCTAATACTGTTCTACTGGTGATGTGTACCACCTCCTTTATGGGGTTAATTATTTTAATATTAGGTTACAAAGTATTACTATCGGTTCTAATTATTGTTACATTATTTTTGATAAAAATGATTGGATTAAAATTAATTAAAAGTAAGAATGATTGGAGTTGAAGGGGTTGAGGTTGTTGGTGGATTTGCACCACCCAATAACATTGGTGTTATTTGCTACTGTCTAGCTAACAACCATTTTTATTTTTGTACTATTTTTTTTTATTTTTGATTCACATTATTGTTTAATTAATCATACTGGCGTTGTTGTGGAGAATATTAATCCCCCACTAGATTTTTAATTATCGTATTTTCACTTCATTAATATGCCAGTATAAATTTTCCCTTCTTCATGTAGTGAGTACTCAAAACTACATTCAAAAGGGATAATCTGTTTTTTTGTATAAATATAACACAATAAATATTTCTCATCGTTGAATTTAAAAATGTGAGTACTCTTATTGCTTAGGGTGGGAATTGAACCCACTATATTAATAAACGTATGTATGTCTTAGTCTCCTTTAAAGTTTTTAAAAGATTTTCCTAAGCATCTAAAAAAAAAGAATTAATAATAATTACCTACATTATATCAGTAGGTAAACTTTCAGTATGTCTTAACTCATGAAGTATTTGTTTTCTTTCCTTTTGTAGTAACTCTGCTATTTCAGGATTAACATTTCCTATGCCACTATCAAGTATTTCGTTTATTTCATGTAACCTGTATTCATAATATCCATCACTCATGTAATCACTTTCTTCTTGCATATAATATTGCTTGATGTAGATTAACACACTCTTTTTTTACATCATTATTCAAGTGTACAATTATTCTACAATCACCAATTAATTTAAATATCTGTTTCATGTTCTTTCACTAATTTAATAATTTCTTTTGTAAATAAATGTGCATGATTATCATCAACATTCCATAACAAATTATGTTCACAGTGATTACTACAATAATCACAAGCCATCTTATCATCATGATTATTACAGTTACCACAATCAACAATACTAAAAAAAGCTTTAGTTACACGAAACACATCATCATACAACATAACAATACACTCCTACCAATAACTAGCAAGATAATCATCCATCTCCACGTAAACTTCAGGAATCTCCAAACTATCATCAAACAACATTTCATCTTCATACCAACTGGTAGCACCAGGTGGAGGAACAAGTCCAACCTCAGGAATATAAGCAACTTCATCACAACGACAGTTAATCCATTCCTCAATATCGCCACTAGTATCTCCAGGATACCTTAATCCATTACTATACATACCAGTACCATCTGCAAAGGTAATTTCACCATCAACCTCTGCATGACTGTCTCTTACTCTTTCATCATCAGTAGCAAGCCATTGAACATATTCCACATTAGGATTATTCACTAACCTGTTATGGTTTGCACTACTCTGAGCTTTCAAGGTTTCAGTCCGTGCAATCCTTTCAGCTTCAAAATCTTTCAAGTCATTGAACATTTCCTGTATACGGTCTGCTACAGCATAAGTACCCTCACCTTCTTCTGCATATGCTTCCTTGATAATATCATACACTTTCTGTGTTACTCTTTGTAGTGTAGATTCACTTGCAGTAAAAACATTATTGCTCATGTATTCTATTACTGCTTCATCTATCTCATATTCAAGTAATTCATAATATCCAAGGTCAGATGGTTTTAATCCATTAAAGTTATATCTATTCAAATACTTGTTAAGTGTACTTTGCACATTATTATTGTACCGTAACTTTTTCTTGATCTTTTCACTTAACTCTTCACTAGTAATATCAGAGTATAACCATTCATCAAGATTATCATCCTTAGCAGCAACAAGTAACAAGGTATTATCCAATTGTTTACGTGCAACCTTATTATTAATTCTTGCTTCAACATTTTCACTATGAGTAATATAAAAGTCCTGAACATCATCAGCTACAATGTCCAGGTAATCCTGCTTATGATTTTTTATAATATTCTCTACCTGAAACAAGTACAGTATATCATCCTGCTTTTCATCACGAATACAAGATAAGATAACATTTAACACATCATCAAACCAGGACATAAGGTCATGTTTCAGATTTACCTCAGCAATCTTTTCATCCTCTAATTGCTTCCTTGATAACAGATAATCTTCCTTTACCTGCACGCTTTTTAGCAGCATGTATGTTTCTACGTTTACGTTCAAAGTCTACACCAGCCTTAACTACTCTTTCTTGTAACAAGTCTAATTCTTCATCACTTGCACCAGCAATACTGGTAATAGGTACACCCTGTATACAGTATTCATCAAGTAATGGTTCTTCACTATCACTACTAATACCAAGTGCCTTACTATATTTAGCTTGGAATTCACGAGCTTTCATCAAACCTTTCAATACAAGGTCTGCATCCCTTTGAACACCTTCCGTAATATTCTGTTCAATATAATCTAATAACTTAAACCGTAAATTACTTACATCATGTTCAAAAGTAGACTTGTTCTCAAAGAGTAATAATCTTGTAATCTCATTAGCTATCATGGACTGAGTAGGTTTCACCTTATTATCATTATGAGCCAGTAATGTACTGTCCATAGCATTATTACCCATGGCACCAGTTTTACTGCGAAGTATCAAGTTTGGATCAACACCCATCATACCACAAAGGTCTTCACCATTATCTTCTTTTAATCCTCTGAAACTTGCTTCTTTAACATCAGTAGCAAGTGGAGTAATAGTTACATTAACAGGATTCTGTCCACTACCAGTAGGGAAGCTCATAACAATAGCACCATGACGGCCACCATCAATAATTTCCTGTATCTGTTTACCTATCTTATACCGTAATGTTTTTGTAGGGTCAAATGCAGGATTTAAACTTCCATCTTGTAAGTACCTTTTACTTTCTTCATCATAAAATGTTCCAGTAATAGTTACTACCCATGCAGGCATACCAAAGTTAATGAAGAAGTCAATAATGTAATTCTGTCTGCCTATCTCCATCTCTATTATCTTCATTCCTGGAGCTATCTGTGGTATTCCATATTCGTTTGCTCCTCTGTCATCACGATAGAACCATATTACTTCATGTGCTTCAACATCTTTTGGTAATGGTGTGTTACTCCATTTACCTGTTTCACGGTCCAGGTATTGCTTCTTACCATTCTTATAGTTTGTACCATATATGATAAAGAATGTATCTTGACCATTTATTGTTTGTACAATACGTTTACTATCTGAACATAGTTTTACATTATCAGTGTCAAACTTTTTCAAGTATTGTACTCCACTATCCAATCCATCATCACGAATTATTTCTATTCCAGCATTACCCCCAGTTTCATAATTATAAATACTGCTCTTCACAGTTTTTGTAATACTGATAGGCATACGATTGAACCAGTCCAATACTTCCTGCTTTGCATCAATATCTTCATCTGTTTCAATACCACTACGACTTACAATATCAAAACCATTCTTTACACAGTCATTGGCAACACGTTCTGCACATTGCCTGAACACCCAATTGTTACGTGTAAGAAATGTGATGAATGTACTAGGATATGCAGGTGTTTTCCATTGTAAACCATACTGTGTTTCTTTTTGTTGTGCACTTTCCGTGAATTGTATTTCATGGTCATATAAGCTTTTGAATGCTCCATCTTTTTCTATGTATAAATTTTTGTCTTTATCACTTGTTACGATGAAACTGTCAGCACTCATATCACTACGATGTATTGGTTCTACATCATCAAGATATGTTACTGTTGGTTCTTCATCTAATAACTCTGGTATATCTTCATTTATAATTGTCTTCAACCTCCAAAAAAATTAGTTTAATATGGGGTGTATAATATCCTGTTTAGTTTGAAGTAGTTTGCAGCACTACTGAAACTGTCTACTATATCATCATGTTTACCTTTGTTTGCATCACTATCTTCACCATCAAAGTTTTCTAATTCTTTGATAGCTGTATGAATCCATTCCCTACTACCATGAGGATGTACCACAAACTTTAAACAACCATTCTCTGCCAATCGTTTTAATTCATATGACCTATACATTTTATCCTCACGTGGACTATAACTTGAAATTGTATGAGTAGGATACTCTGATTGTAAGTTATCAATAAACAGTAATGGCATACTTCCAGGTTCTTGTTCAATATGTGTGAAAACATTATTTCCATCATTAACAAGAACTGTTCTTATTATCCTGTTTACTTCTCTCACATCTCTTTTACTTCTTTCAAGATGATGAATATACAGGCAGTCATTGGTATAATCCATACTTGCCAATGTACCTGCATAGTAATCCGTTTTTGTTTGTCTTTGTCTTTTCTTCTTTTTAGTATGTGCAGCTAAATCCCAGAATCTGCCAGTTGGTAGTAATAGATCAACATCATTATAATCTATTGTACATGTAAGATTTTCATCATTGTAGTCTGTGTCATTGTAGAACCATTCATGTTTGAACTGATAATCATTTTCGTTGGTAGGGTGTCCTTGCATTATCATATTAAATCTTTGTGTACCTCTTCTTCTACGGTCTGCCAGTAGGTCCTCATAGTTTTTGTGTTTGCTCCATAATGGTGTATCTTTTGGTCTGCATAGTATGTCTACATCACTTCCTTCACTTAGTGCTGGGAAGTTCATGTTTACCCATGTGTTAGGATTTATGCTTCCTCCACTTCTTAGGATTTCCATTGCTTCTTTACCATCTATGTTAGGTTCTTTTTCAAGTAGTATTCCTTGAAGGTCACGTACATCTAATCTTTGAGCTACTACTATTATGATTGGTGGTAATGCTTTTTTATGTACTCTGTATCGTTTTCTTAATCTTGTATCGATACTTGTATCATACCAGTCTTCAAGGTCTTCCTGAAGTGTTGGACTTCTGGCATCTTTTATTTCTTTGATTGGATCATCAATTAGTATGAGGTTTGCAGGGTTACCCATTATTGCACCATGTGCTCCAGCAGCTAATAGTTCTCCATCGTAGGGGTGTTCAAATAGGAAGTTGGTTTTTCTTTGATAGTCCTGTTTTAGTTGTGGTTTTGTTAGGGTATCTTTACCAAATTCTTTTATTATATCTCTTATTCTACTTCCATACTTGGTTGCTCTTGATTCACTATAAGCTGTTACTATTACTTTATCCTGTGGATTGTTTACCATGTAGTAACTGATGAATGTGTTTACAAGCAATTCTGTTTTTCCATGTTGTGGTGGTGCACTTATCATTATCCTACTGACTTTGCCTTGTACTGCATAGTCTAATACTTGAAATAATGGTATTTGCCATTTAAGTGGTTTGTATGTGTAGTAGTGTATGTGATTGAACCAGTCTACTAGTGAGTCTGAAGGGTATTCTGTGTGTTTGTATTGTTTTGGTTCGTTAATACTCTTCATCTTTGTATTCCTCTTCTAGTTTTTGTGTAGTGTTTAGACTGTTGTTGGTTCTTCTGTCTTCTACTCTTTCTAGTAGTTCGTTGATTACTGTTGTGTCCTGTGCTGCTTCTTTCATGTAGTCATCGAAGTTGTTGGTTTTTTCTAGTCCTTCGAGTAGTTGGTTCCAGCTTTTGTTGTGTTCTTGTTCTTCTTTGTGTAGTTGTATTCTTGTTTTGTCATTGGTTGGTAAGTTTGATAGTATGTCCTGTCTGTTTCTTGTATCTTGGATTACTGCTTTGTGTGATTCTACATGTATTTCTTCTATTTCTGCTAGTAGTCCTGCTATTCTGCCGTTTGCTTTTTTGATTGCGTTGTTTTTTTCTTCTTCTTGGTGTGCTATGATTTGTTCTTTTCTTTTTAAGAAGTCGAATTCTGAAATCCATCTGTGGCATGTTGATGGTGCATATCCTGATAGTTTTGCTAGTTCATTGTATGTTGGGGTTGGATTTGTTTGACAATAGTATTTGTGGAATATTCTATGGCAGGATTCTGATTCTTTTTTTCCGTTTTCATTTATGTATCTTTCATAAATGTTGTTTTCTTTTGTCATTCAACCCCCCTCTATTTTGTTACTGAATTGTTGTTTTTTTTAATGGTTTTAAATAGTTGTTTTTATAGAAATAGTATATTTTGGGTGTTTAGTTTGTTGGTATTGTTATGTTTTCTAGTTTTATGATGTATTGTTTTTTTTCGTGGTTGTGTTCGATTGTTATGTTGTTTGTTTGGAATAGTGTTGTTATGTTGTTTTTTAGGTTGATGATGTCTTTTGCACAGGTTATGTGTTTGTCTGTTATTGTGATTGTTATCATTGTTTTTGTTCAACCCCTTCTGTTTTTTTTTTATTCTTCTTGTGTTGTTTCTTCTTCCTCTTCCTCTTCTTCATCTGTTTCTTTTTCTGTTGTTGTTTTGTTTAGGTTTTCTATTAACACATCTATTTCACCGATTTTGCTTTGTAGTTCATTTTTTACATCTGTAGTACTCCATGTTTCAAAGCATTTGAAGTCTTCATCGGTTCTTTTTATTCCTTCATTTTCTTCTTCTGTTATTGTGTCAAGTATGTCTATTGCATTCAATAGTAATTGTTTGTTTTCTGTTAATTCTTCGATTGTTTTTGTCATTTTAATCTTTACCTCATTTTTTGTTTGTTTTATATGGTGGAGATTGATTTATACGAATTTTACAAATTCAACAATTAATGCTACTGCTACTCCAGTACCTATCACGAATAATAGTTGTTTGTAGACGTCTATTCTACGTTCTAATTCTGTTATTCTTGTACTGTTTTTGGTTGCTGCTTCTTTTAATTTTTCTATGCATTTGAGTTTTTCTTCCATGCCGTTTAATCGTTGGTTTAGTGAGATTAGTTGTTCGTTTTGTTTGTTGTTTCCTTCTTGCATGACTTGTAGCATTTTCATTATTTCTGTGTAATTGTTTTTTTGTTCTTCTTCATTTTTTTGTATGCTTTGTGTGATGTTTTTTTCTAGTTGATCTATTCTGTATTCTAGGAATCGGTATTCTTCATGTGTTTCTTGTGCTTTTTCATTGCACATCACTTCCAACTCCTTCATCTTCTTCTTCTTCTTGTTTTTCATACTTATCTTGGTAATATTGTGTTAGTGTTTCTTCTTGTTTTTCTGTCATTGTTTTTTGCATGAATATACCTCCAAAGATGCCTAGTATGAATTCTGTGAATTGTGTTGTTCCAAGGTATAAACTTACGAGTAATGCTACTCCGAGAAATAATATTATTATTGTTTGATTGTCTGTGTGCATTCTTTTGTTCACCTCCAAATTTTATTATTACATTTTGGAAGTGTACTCTTCAGTTTTTTTTTTATGAGAAAAAATAGGTTTTTGTTTTTTATGGGTAAAAAATT
Source organism: Methanosphaera sp. (assembly GCF_016282985.1). Lineage (GTDB taxonomy): Archaea > Methanobacteriota > Methanobacteria > Methanobacteriales > Methanobacteriaceae > Methanosphaera. The sequence goes on along the minus strand of NZ_JAEELZ010000145.1, from coordinate 2,309 downwards.
GTTGATGCCTGGAATCGAACCAGGAATAATATAAGATATTTATTAGAATAGAATTTTTATAAAAATTTTATAATAAATTATTCATACAAATTATTTGATAATTTTTTAATAAATAATATTTTTTTTATACTGTTATCTAACCCTTTCATCAACATGTTCATAATCATAGTTTTATAATAAGGGAATACTATTTGTGAGGAGTACTCATACTCACAGGATAGTATGTTCCCCATTGCTTTGCATTAATCAATAATCAAAAAAATTCATAGTAATTTTTAAAATGTTTTTGAGTACTCAGATTGGTTCTGGTGGGAATCGAACCCACTAATTCTTTTAATATAGAAAACAATAATACTCTCTTCACTTCGACATCCATAGCATACCAATTACTATATTAGTTTCCTTTCAGAACCTCATACCTAAATGAAAGGATATATTCTGTTACAACATACTTATTTCTGGTGTGGAATCCTTTTGGTATTATAAAGAAAGAAAAAATTTTTTATTAATAAAATAAATGAATTTTATAGGTAATTATTATTTTTTTATGGTGAATCCAAAAAAAAATACTTAATATATAACACGCATTAAGGAGCAATATTATTATATTTAACAATGTACTAATACTATCCGAGGAGTACCAGCTTTTTCCCTTGATTATCTAATAGTAAAATAAATTAATAGTACACAATAATCACAGCGTCTACAATTATTTGGAAATGATATATTTCTTTTCACTAAATGAATAACTTCTAAATGAATATATTAATTAAAATTTGATAATTTATTACGAAATAAAAATGTCATACTAAAAAAAATCAGATGTAAAAACAATTATTATTATACAATGATTTCTTCATAGAAATAATTTAACAATTTTTCTGGGAGGAAAACTTTCCCATATCTACAAGTTTATTACATGCGTTCATATATTAACATTTTGAATATTTTTTTTAGTGGTATATTGAACTACAATTCCCTATATTTTTTTTTTACTTCCACGCCAACATTTTATGGTATCATATCTTAACTTTTTTGTTGTAACAGAATAATCATCATCTTACTGAATCCCATCCCCTCTATATCAGGAGTCATTTAATAGAAATTATATTAATAACTTTATTTATTCAAATTATAACTTACCAAAAAAGATATTGATTTATCAGAGAATTTAATCCCTAAATGGTAATTTTTTTTACGAGGAATTAACAAGAACCCAGGGAAATCCAACCCATAAACACTTGGAGCCAATAGTACAAGTCCACATTGGTCACAGCATAATTCTGCATGAGTATCATCGTAGGTGAATATGTTACCCCTGCATTCAGGACATACTTTTGTTACTCTATTATGTTCATGGACTGAATTGGAGTTCATTATGAAAGTCCTCAATATACTGTTTGACAAAAACAAAATAATGAAAACATACAAAAAATAGTATACGACATCTATATATGCCAGTACAAAAAATAGGATTTCAATAAAAAAATGGGGGGATGAAGACATCATATAATAAAAACGAAATATCTCCATCCCCACACACATTATATGATAATATAATTTAAATATATGATAGACTACACATCATTTTTCCATAAAAAAAATAAATATATAATCATAACCACAATATAACATTGCACATAAAAATAATTAAACATTTCGATAAAAAAAAGAAAAGAAGAAGAATAATTAATAACCTGCACTTTCACTAACAGTCATACCAAAATCTTCAGCACAAACCTTAAACTGCTTACCAATACTAACACTATTAGCAGCAAAGACATCACTATCCTCACCACCAACAGGACTAATCTCAGTACCATTAGGCCAGTAAATATGATCCACAACATCATTACCAGTTTCAGTACCATCATGAACATTATGATATGTAATGACTAAACCATCAGGGAAGTCAAATGTTTTACCACTACCATAATATAATCCTGCCATCTGGTCTTTGGTTACGTAAAAGTTATGTCCTTTACCGTTGGAGTCTGTTCCATCTATCCAACCGTATAAGCTGGTGTCGAATGCTAATCCGTACCTGTCGAAGTCTAATTCTTTTACTGTTATTGGTTCTTTTTCTGTTGTGTTTTCATGAGTGGTGTTGTTTCCTGTGAACATTGCAAATGCAAATATTATAATTATGAGGAGACAGCATCCACCTATAATTTTCTTATTTTTGTTTTCATTATTGTTATCCATTTTATGTTTTCCTCCAACACGTTTATTGGATAATAATAGTATTATATTAGGTAACTGTTATATTTTACTTATGAAGTATTTGAGTAATAACTTTCAACATTAGT
>NZ_JAEELZ010000144.1 GCF_016282985.1 Methanosphaera sp. | reverse complement strand
GTTTCATCAGCCAAATCAATACTACGAACTTGTCCTTCTGTTCCATCAACTCTTTGGAATTCCCTTATATCATTCATTGCAAGAATTCTACCTATTACATCAACTTCTCGTCCTTCATCCAAATCAACATCAAGAACATCTTTGATTTTGGTAATTTCCAAATTATCAATTTCGGATAATTTTTCCTTTAATTCTTCATCCATTTCCGGGTTTAATACTATTGCTGCATTCCATCCTGTGTTATATCTATAACTATCTCCAGAATAGTCATCAAATTCTATATTTCCACCTTCAATTTTTATGAAGTCACCCTTGTTCATTGCAATTTCTGTTTCTTTATTCCATAAAGTTACTCGTATAGAACCTGTATCATCCGTTACTTCTATACTTCTTACTTTTCCTTCGGAACCATCATTTTTTTGGAATACTATTGTATCATAAATCTTTGTTAGAACACCCATAATTGTAACATTTTCTTTTTCTGTTGCATTGCCGATTTTAAAGATTTCCTGTTTAAATTCAGGTAAATCATAGTCATCCTTAACTATTCTTCCATTCCAGCTATTGGATAATGAGAATACCCCATTTCTTTCTTGTGCCCTTGCTTTGATAATTTTTATGGTGTCATTTTCCTTAAGTTCCAATGTTTCAACCAAATCAGTGTCATTGTTCCATAATGTAAATTCCATGTCACCAGTTGCATCCATCACATTTATTGTGATAATTTTCAAGGTTCTGTCTTCTTTTTGAATTTCACGTAATGTTGCAACTTTTGTTATCCTAACTATTACGTTGTATTCTCCTTCTTCTACAATATCTTCAAGGTTGGTGATTGTTTCCTCATATTTAGGTAGATCTTCACCTAACTCTTCAGGCATTACCTGTATTGAAGAATTGTTTCTCATCTGAACTTCCAGATCTCCAGTATAACCTTTTCTTACTTCCAAATTGTTTATTTTGACTATGTCTCCTTCTTTAATACGGGACATGTATTTCATATTATCTGTCCACATTACAACCCTTATTTTTCCTGTACTATCTTCTACAGTAAGGTTTGCAACTTTTCCTTCACGACCTTTTTTAGTGGTAAATGTTTTGATATTAGAGATAGATAATAATCTTCCTTGAATACTAATATTTCCATTACCTTCTACAAGTGATGAAATGTCTTGTACCTGGTTTGTATGTGTTTGTTGAACATTTTTTCTATCAGAATATTTTTCAACTGCCATGTTAACTATTTGTTCTGTTGTTATGAATGGTGAATCACTATTTTCTAAAGTAATTTCTTCAATATCATTTAAAAAGTCTTTGTATTCTACTTTATCTTTTACTTCTTGATATCTATCTTTATAATATTCTTCATTTTCTGAAGTCATATCTTCTCGTCTCCTACGTGGGTTTTTATTATTATTACTAATAATCGTGAATTTTGATTATGTTTTTATTATTTATTAAAAAATATTTATTCTATATATATTTCTTACTTTATGTTTAGATTTTTGTAAGGCATATATAAAGGTTTTTAGGTTAATGTATGATAAGTACTCATTTATGAATAATTATAACAATAATTAATATATTATTAGGACTATGTTCATTAAATTATATTATAAATAAACAAGTACATACAATAATATAAAAATTATTAATAAAAGTTATGTATTAAATAATATATATTTTTGTAATACTTAAATGTTTGTATTCCATCTTATATTATATGAAATTGTAGTTAATTTGTATATAATTTATAGTTAAATTATAATAGTTCTGCAATAAATATTGAAAAAAACCTTTATATACTTAATATCATAGAAGATATTAAGGAATGGATTATTACCATACTTAAAATAATAACAATTCTAAATAGAAAATACCAATTAAGACAATTGACAATGAGTAAACATATTTATTAGCCTCCATGTTATCGATTTTTCAATTTTTAGTCTTAATTACAAAAATAGATTTATAGAAAAAAAATATTAAAAACTAAAAATAATGATATTGTCCCTACAATATAAATCCATTCCTTTTTTTAGTTTTTATTTTATTTATAAAACTATTTAACATAATTAAAACTTTATTATCCTTATTTTTATTTTTAAAGTGATTTTTACTATAATATTCATTAAATAATTTAATCCAATTTAACAAAACATTTATATAACAATGTTAACTATATTATAATTGTGAAAATAAAAAAATAACGGCTGTTATATAATATTAAATAAAACTTAAAATTACGAAAAAAATTAAGGAGGCATTTATAAAAAAGGAAAAAAAAAACATTAATCATTAAATAATTTTAATCCTGATTTTAGATCCCTAAAAGACTAAAATAAAGATAAATAAACTCCAATAAAAACATGAAAATTTAACATAATATTAACCTCCCAATATCCTAATAACCACCCTGAAATGGTACTACTCATACCATTATCTCTTTCTGAAAATTTTTTTACTAATAATAATTTTTAACATAAGATTATTTACACACGATAATTATTTCAACAAAACAACCTCCACATACAATAAAAATAATAATCAAGATAACCAAACATATATATAAAGTGAAATTATCTTTCAAAAAGATTGAAAAAATATCATATATCTATTCTATAAAGAATTCAAAACATCACTTTAAATAAAATATTTACCGATTAGGGAGGTAACAATAAACATGTCAATGACAATAGCTGAAAAAATATTAGCAAAAGCTTCAGGAAAAGATAAAGTAGAAGCTGGAGAAATAGTAATGGCAGACATAGACATAGCTATGGTACACGATTTAACAGGTCCATTAACACTCCAGGCATTAGAACAAATTAATACTGACAAAGTATGGGATCCAGAAAAAATAGTTATCCCATTTGACCACCAAGTACCGGCAGACACATTAGATGCTGCAAAAAACCATCAAATGTTAAGAGAATTTGTTAAAGAACAAGGAATAACTAATTTTTATGATGTATACGAAGGAGTATGTCATCAAGTAGTACCTGAAAAAGGTCATGCATTACCTGGAACAGTCATAGTAGGAAGTGACTCACACACATGTACCAATGGTGCATTAGGAGCATTCGCAACAGGTATTGGATCAACAGATATGGCAATGGTATTTGCAACAGGTCAATTATGGTTTAAAGTACCGGAAACCAACAGATTCAACATTACAGGTAAATTACAGGAAAACGTAACCAGTAAAGATGTAATCTTAAACATAATCGGTCAGGTAGGTCAAGACGGTTCAACATACAAATCTTGTGAATACGCAGGTGAAACCATTCAGGAAATGGAAATGTCAGACCGTATGGTATTAAGTAACATGGCAATAGAAATGGGTGGAAAAACTGGTATTGTAGAACCTGATAAAGTTACTGACGAATACCTTAAAAACAGAACAAACAAATCATACACCAAATTCACTACTGACTTAGATGCACCTAGCTTAAACACAATTGACATCGATGTCAGTGATCTTGAACCACAGGTAGCATGTCCAAATTACGTGGACAATGTAAAACCTGCCAGTGAAGTAGAAGATGTTGAAATCGACCAAGTATTCATAGGTTCATGTACCAATGGAAGACTTAAAGATTTAGAACAAGCAGCACGTGTACTCAAAGGTAACAAAATCAAAGACGGAGTAAGAACATTAGTTATTCCTGCTTCAAGAACCATTTACCAACAAGCATTAAAAGAAGGTTTAATGGACATCTTTGTAGAAGCTGGTGCTCTCGTATGTAACCCATGCTGTGGACCATGTCTTGGAGGACACATCGGATTAATTGGTGACGGTGAAGTAAGTCTTTCAACATCAAACCGTAACTTCAAAGGAAGACAAGGAAGTCCGGAAGGAAAAGTATACCTAAGCTCACCAATAGTTGCAGCTGAAAGTGCATTAACAGGACACATAACAGCACCTGAAAAAAAATAAAAGTTAGGAGGTAAAAAATATGGAAAAAATAATCGAAGGAAGAGCTCTAAAATTAGGAGACGACATAGATACAGACAGTATACTTCCAGGAAGATACCTAACATTAAGTAAACCAGAAGATTTAGGTAAACACGTAATGGAAGGATATGATTTACACTACAAGGACAAAATCCAGGAAGGAGATGTAATAGTTGCAGGTTCAAACTTCGGATGCGGATCCAGCCGTGAACATGCACCAATAGCTCTTAAAGCTGCTGGAATAAAAGCAGTAGTTGCAAAATCATTCGCAAGAATCTTCTATCGTAACGCAACAAACATTGGATTACCATTAGTGGAAGCTCCTAACGGACCGGATGACATTGAAGAGGAAGATATTCTCAAAATAGATCTTGAAAAAGGAACCCTTACAAATACCACACAAGATAAAGATTATGACTTCACAAAATTACCTGAATTCATGTTTGAAATTGTAGAAAACGGTGGATTAATAGAATACTTAAACAAAACAAGATTTTAGAGGCAAAAATATGTATAATATAGCAGTAATCCCTGGAGACGGAATTGGAGAAGAAGTAGTTAAAGCAACAACAACTGTTTTAGATAAATTAGATGTTGAATTTAATTACACCCATGCAATAGCAGGAGACAAATGTAAAGAAGAAACAGGTGTTCCATTACCTGAAGAAACCATACAAATCGCAAAAGAATCTGATGCAGTGTTATTCGGAGCTGCAGGTGAAACAGCAGCAGATGTTATTGTAAGACTCAGACACGAACTAAACACATTTGTTAACTTACGACCTGTAAAATCATTACAACCAGAAAAATATGGAAACATAGACTTCATGATTGTACGTGAAAACACAGAAGATTTATATATTGGAGACGAAGAAGAAACTCCTGAAGGAGCAATAGCAAGAAAAAAAATTACCAAAGCAGCATCCGATAAGATTTCAGAATATGCATTCCAATATGCAAAAGATACTGGTCGTAAAAAAGTTACTGCAGTTCATAAAGCTAACGTACTTAAGATTTCAGATGGACTTTTCAAAAAATGCTTCTATGAAGTAGCAGAAAAATATCCTGAAATTGAATCCAATGATTTCTATGTTGATGCTACAGCAATGTATCTTATCACAAACCCGTTAGACTTTGAAGTAATTGTAACATCAAACCTTTACGGAGACATCTTATCAGATGAAGGAGCAGGTTTAGTGGGTGGTCTCGGAATGATACCATCAGCAAACATTGGTGATGAAAATGGATTATTTGAACCGGTACATGGTTCTGCACCAGACATTGCAGGACAAGGAATAGCTAATCCAGTAGCAACAATTTTATCAGCATGCATGATGTTAGACTATCTTGGAGAATCCGATTCCGCAAGAAAAATAGAAAACATAATTGTAGAAGTAATTCAAGAAGGAAAAGTTGTGACCCCAGACCTTGGAGGAACAGCTTCAACACAAGAAATGGCAGAATATATTGCAAGCAAAATATAATTAATTATATAAGTAAAACAATAAAATAACAATAATTATAATACATACGGAGAAATTAAAATGGAAGCAGCAAAAGCAGCAGCAATCTTTATTATATTCATTATGGTAGTAAGTTCAGTATCAGCATTTGTATTATACTTAGTATAACTGCCTAAATATTATAAAATTAGGAGAATAGATATTATGATAAAAATAGGAGCAGTAGTAGCAGAATTTAATTTTGATATTACTAGTATGATGTTAGAATTAGCAAAAGAACATGCAAAATTTTTAGATGCAGAAATCACCGAAATCATCGCAGTACCTGGCGTATACGATATGCCTATAGCAATTAAAAAATTATTGGATGATGGAAATGTTGATGCAGTAATCACATTAGGAGCTGTAATTGAAGGTGACACAGAACATGATGAAATTGTTGTACAACATGCAGCAAGAAAAATCACGGATTTATCCTTGGAATACAACAAACCAGTCACTTTAGGAATATCAGGTCCTGGTATGACCAGACTTGAAGCTCATCAACGTGTAGAATACGGAAAACGTGCAGTGGAAGCTGCTGTAAAACTTGTTAAAAGATTAGCATAACTAATATAACCTCCTTTCTATATTCTTTTATAACTAAAAAAAATTATAGGAAACATAAAATGGAAATTTTAACACCGGACGAATTAAAAGAAAAATACACAGATCCATGGATAACCCCATACCATGAAATTCTTACAGTAACCGACACTGATGAAGAAAAGATTGAATTAATAGAATATCATCCATGCCCAATAGGTTCCGATTGGATGATAACACAATATAAACAGACCAGTCCTTTAATAACAGATGCAAAACGTGACGGAAACAAACATACGTACTATGTTAATAAAGGAAAAACAGAACTAAATCTTAAACCTAGTTATCAGGCTGCAGGAATTCAAGAAGCAAGTATTGAAGAAGATGAAATCAGAATAGTACATGCAGGTCTTGCAGGTGCTGGAGTTGGAGCTGCATTTTGTCGTGGAAAGGCAGATGGAGTTATAAGAATTGAATTATTGGATAAAGGTGGAGGATCCAAAGTTGGACGTGCAGCAATTATAACCCCTAAACTTAAAAAAGTTATAATTGGATTGGATGACACGGACATTCCAACAGAAGGGGCAACCTGGACATTAGCAAACAACATTGCAAATGAAATACAGGAAGAAAAAGGATACCACTACCTGGAACATATTACATGTCAGTTATACCCTAACAATCCAAATAAAACAAAAAACTGTGTATCTATTATATTAGTATTTGCAGTTAAAGAGGAAGAAAAAGAAGATTTAATATCAAGCGTTAAATCTAAACTTAAAGAAAAAACTCTTTCGGAAAACACGGCATTTGTTGTATATGAAAAATTAGAAATACCTGAAGCCGTACAACAATATGGTTTGGAAGCCAAAAAATCAATGAAATATCTTGATGAAGCAAAACGTATTGCTGAAGAAAATAACATTCGTGTAGAATATGTTACAGGCGAAGGTGGATTAATAGGAGCACTAGCCGCTATTGGTTTATACAACAAGCCCGAAGAATATGCTAAAGTTTATTATGAAGAATAATATTTCTTTAGTAACTTTTTTTAATAATAGAATCATTAAAAGGATGATTTTATTATAAAACTTTAATTAATCTTATTTTAATAAATTATTTGTTTTTCATTAATAATTATCCGATTATACCTAATTCAAGGTATAAATAAAAAAACAGATATTTTCATAACTTTAAAATCAATAAAAAAAGAGTAATAATGAAACTCCCTTTTACTGATTTAAATTCTTTTGCCATCCGACAATTGCACATTGTCCCATGGATACGCTTCCATCTCCGGCACAAGTTTGTTCATGCTGTACAAAGGTATATCCTTCCAATGTTACCAAATTTTTTACTACACTGGAAATGAATTCATTATAAAATACCCCTCCAGTTACTCCTATTACATCAGTATTATATGAATTTGCAACAGATATTGCCAATTCAGCTAATTTTTCAGCCAATGCTCTTTGAGATGCAACCGCAATTTCTTCCCTTAAAACTCCCGCTTCTATTAAGTCAAGAACATCCAATACCAGATCACTGGTATCAATTATAATCCTACCGTCAGTTTTTTTAGAAGGCAGTATCATGTCCAGCATGTCAAATCCTTCTCTGGCAGCGGATTCCAGTTTCATTGAACATTCCCCTTCATATCCTCGATTTTTACTAATTCCCAACAGCACACTTATACTATCAAGTACTCTTCCCATACTACTTGTATAAGCTGTATTGAAGTTATTTTCAAGTTGTTTTAAAGTCATGTCAACTTCTTTTTCACCATATTTGAAATAGGATGAATACTTGTTTTTCATTAAACTTCTAAGTTCTTCAGTATCCATTGCATCATAGAGTATACCCATTGCCATTCTTATAGGATATTTTGTACTTAAATCTCCACCAGGCATTGGTTGTAATTCAAGTCCTCCATGGTTAACATACTGGCCTGTGTTATTCAAGTATAATACTTCTCCTCCCCATATGTTTCCATCTTCACCATATCCAACACCATCTGCTGCTATTACAACCATTTCATCCAGATTATGTTCTGCCATTAAACTTGCAGCATGTGCATGGTGATGTTGAACCTGTATCAATTCGGCATCGTGTTCGACGCTTAACTCTTTTGCTAATTTTGTAGTATTGAATTCCGGATGCATATCAGCCGCTATATAATCCAATGAATCACATCTTGTTAGCTTAAGCAGATGTTTAATTGCATCTTCCATAAATTCCAGTGTCTGAAACTTGGATGTGTTTCCGATGTGCTGTGATGGATAACATTTTCCTTCCTTAAGAACTGAAAATGTAACGTCCAATTCAGGTCCTACAGCCAGGATATTGTCTTTGGTGTTTATTTTGGAAAAATCAAATGGTTTTGGAACATAACCACGGGACCTTCTGATAAAACCAGGCAATCCATTCCTATATCTGATTACACTGTCATCACACCTATTAAGTATTGTTCTATCATGCAACAGGTAATAATCGGCAATTCCATCCAACTTTGTGACTATTTCTTCATTATCTATTAACATAGGATTGCCGGGCATATTGGCCGATGTCATAACATATGCGGGTTCAATAGTATATTTGAACAATAGATGATGTAATCCAGTATATGGTAACATTACCCCCTGATTATGTAAACCAGGTGAAAGATTATCGGACAGACAATAGTCCTCTGATTTGTTCAATACAACAATTGGTCTTGCAACGGATTCCATTGTCTTTCTTTCATCCTCACTAAAATCAACAAATAAATTTGCTGTTTCAACATCAGGTGTCATGCATGCAAAGGGCTGTGTTTTTCTTCCCAGTCTTTCACGTAATTTATCTATTGCATCATCAGTTGATGTTTTACATACAAGGTGTGTTCCACCGATACCCTTTATTGCAAGAATATTCCCTTCATCTATCAGTCTGCTAGCATCCCTTATGGGATCCCTGGAAGGAATTTCTCCACCGTCATACAGGTATACTCTAGGTCCACAGTCTGGACAACATGTGGCTTCTGCATGATATCTTCTGTTTAATGGGTCATTGTATTCATTTTCACAGTAAGAACATAATGGAAAATCATCCATGGTGGTGTTTTTTCTATCATAGGGCACTTCATCGATTAAGGTAAATCTTGGTCCACAGTTGGTACATGCTGTAAATGGATAATAGTAATGCTGATCTTCGGTATTTAATATTTCATCCAGACATTCATCACAAATACTCATATCAGGAGGTATTACTGCCGAACCGGATATTTTATTACTGCTGTCTATTATAGTAAAATCAGAGTATCTGTTTTCATCTGTTACCTCTGACTGAATTTCTACTTTAATATTATTGATTTCTGAACGGACCGGTTTATGTTCCTGTAATTCATCAACAAAGAGGTTTATGTCATCCAAACTTCCCTGTAAAACTATTTCAACAATATTCCCCATATTCCGTACATAACCATTCAATTGCATTACCTTTGCTAAACGGTATACTGTTGGCCTAAAACCTACTCCCTGTACTATTCCATCCACTAATAAGTATGCATTATATTCTTTCATGTTTTTCCCATTATCATTTAATATGATAGTTTATATCTTTTAAAATATTAAAATAGATAGGTTTAAATAGAATTACATACTATGAAAAAATAGAATAAATTTTATTCTTTTAAAAGAAGGAATTGTATGAGAGATATTTTAAAAAAATTAATTGAGGGCGAAATTTCTATTGATGAAGCGGAAAATCAAATTAAGCTTAGCCACGTTCAGGAACTTGGTGAAAATGTTAAATTTGATAGTTCCAGGGAAAATAGAATAGGAATTCCCGAAGCTGTTTATGCACGAGGAAAAACTGATGATGACCTGCTAAACATTATCAATAATATTGATTCTGTCAATAATTTAATGATAACAAAACTTAATGAAGATAGATTTAATGACATCAAACAATACATTAACAATGATGTACTCAAAAATTCAAACTATTCCAAAATAGCATCCATATTAACTATCAATAATAGAGAAATAAAAAAATCCAAAGGAAAAGTGGGAATTATAACTGCAGGAACAGCTGATGTCCCCATAGCAGAAGAATCCAGAATAACATTAGAACAGGCAGGTTATAATGTTGTAAAAACATATGATGTGGGTGTAGCGGGAATTCACAGACTGATAGATAAAATATCATATTTGTTAGATGAAAAAGTGGATGTAATTATCACCCTTGCAGGTATGGAAGGAGCACTGCCATCAGTCGTTGCAGGTATTGTTGACATGCCTGTAATAGCAGTGCCTACTTCAACCGGTTATGGAGTGGGAGAAAAAGGTTTCATAGCACTTTTTTCAATGCTTCAATCATGTGCACCGGGTATTGCAACAATGAACATTGATAACGGTTACGGTGCAGGAGTATATGCTATAACCATACTCAAACAAATAGAAAAACGAGTAAATGAAGGATTTTAAGGGGAGGTGAAAATATGATCATGGAAATAATATTCTTAATAGTACTGATTGCTATCGGAGTACTTGCTTTCAGATTCATTTTAGATATAAGCAGTACACTAGTTAAAATTGCCGTACACTTTTTATTCGGATGGATTTTACTTACAATAGCAAACATTTTACCTGGAATAAATGTCCCAATAAACATTATTACACTTGCAATCTCAGGATTTGGAGGAGTGATGGGTACAATATTATTAGCAATATTCTACCTTATATTCTAATCCCCTACAACTTTTTTAAAATATCTTTTATTCTATAATTAAATCCCTTTTCTTCAAGAACCTTATCTGCAGTCTGTCCTAAAATAAATGAAGACAAGTAAGCTGCCTCAAATAAAGTATTTTTTGTAGCTAAGGCCACGGCTATTCCGGCAAGCAAGTCACCCGTACCACCAATAGTCATTCCCTGATTACCTGTTCTGTTTAACTTATAATCATCACGGGAAGTGATTACATCAATAACTCCTTTTAGTAAAATCTGACAGTTATACTCCTCTGACAGCTTCCTCAACAATTCTATTTTATCTTCAAGTTTATCCGGAACCTCTTCATCAAAGAGCTGTTTAAATTCGTATGCATGAGGAGTCACCAGAACATTTTCCGTTAACATGTCCGGAGATATTAATTTTAATGCATCGGCATCAATTACCAATGGTTTTTTGGTTGTGGAAATTATTTCATTAAACAGGTCAGATGTTTCTTCCATCAATCCGGAACCGGAACCTATCAAAATTGCATCCACCCTTTTTTCCAGATCCAAAAATGCATCATATGCATCCATAGACAACACTTTACCCGGAACGCTTCTAACAATGAATTCAGGATTATACTCTTTAATAATATCTGCCGAAGATTCAGGAGCTATAATAAACACAAGATCTATTCCCTGTGACAATGCAGCTTCTGCAGCAAATATAACCGCCCCTATATAATCCGGATTTGATCCGATTATTAAAACAGAACCGTTATCTCCCTTATGGGAACATTTATCCGGAAGTCCTATTTTTAACAGATCTCCCTGCCCCACATATTCCTCAGATACTCTTGGTATTCCTATATCCAATACGGTAATTTTTCCGACATAACTCTGTTGTGCCTTTTCCAATCCCGTTTTCATCTTATGCAAAGTCAGGGTTTCATGGGCAACTACGCTTTTATCCATTACCGCACCGTTTTCCGGATTCATACCTGAAGGCACGTCCACTGATATAACTATTGCCGGCGAATAATTTATCGTATCTATGGCACTTGATATTGGTTCTCTGAGTTTACCATTTACTCCCGTTCCAAGTATTGCATCGACAATTATATCCGAATTATCCGGAGCCACCTGGGATGAATCCGTTATTACTGACAATCGAAGATTTTTATCTGTCTGATCAATAACACTGATTGATTCAAAGTTTAAACGGGAATCCCCGTTTTTAATATTTTCAGGTTTTGACAGTAGGAATAAACGTACTTTATAGCCGTGATTTAGTAAATGTCTTGCTATTACAAATCCATCACCACCATTTCCACCAGTTCCTGAGTATATTGACACTTTTTTCTTTTCAGGGTAGTTGCTGACAATATAATCCGAAATTTTTGAACCCGCATTTTCCATCAGTACAATGGTTGGAATGTGATTGTATTCCGTGTTTTTGTCTGTTGCCCTCATTTCAATTGGTGTAAGTACGTCTTTCATGTTTTCACCCTTATTCTATTAAATTTATCTTATATTTTCCCAAGTTTCCACCATAATTTCCTGCAGATATCCTGATTACTCCAGGAATTGTTTTGATTGCTTTGATAGCCTCCTGTGTAGCTTTTTTGACGGCGCTTTCAGTTAATCCATCAAAAACAATTTCATATACACCTTCAGCATCTTCAGGTAATTTGGAGTCTACGACATCCTTTAATGTTGGACAATATTCCTCATTTGTGGTAGCGTGCATAAATTTGTATTTTTTTGATCCCACTTTTGAACCGGATGCAACTATTCCTCCCGGAAATGGCATGATAACTCCTTCCACTTCACGGATAGCATTGACTGCTGCTTCTGCTGCAACCAGTGCAGATGCTTGTGTTTTAGCCATTATAAACAGGTTTCCTCCAGCTACTGCATCCACAATTCCAAAGTTTTCTTCAATAAGAAAATCTCCACTCATTACCGGAATTTTATACATATCCCTATCATATAATTCCACTTTTTCCTGATAACCGTCTGCAAAAAATGCCAGTTTGAATCCTAAATTATCCTGAACCTCACTATCCGGCAGTAAATTAAATACTGATGTGGTTGCTGCCGTTAGTACACACTGCCCTATTCTTTCCAGGAGCTGTTGTTTAACCTTCTCCGTTTTATTCTGACATATTATTATGGAATATCCCGGCCTTCCGTCAGGTGTCTTTTCCGGCGGAACGTAAGAGTTTATACCGGCTTCTGCAGGACAGCCTATGAAAGATGTTGCAAATCCCGTTGCTTCTGTTGCTGCTATAAGCGCTAACTTTTTTGTTGCTGCGGTAATTAATAAATATGCAGCTTTTGTGCTGAATGCTTCCGCATAAGTATCTTCAATAATTGGTGAATTCATAATCAATAATCTCCCATTAACTAAAAAAAATAACGATTTTAAATCTTCGTTTTAACTATAATAATTATCTATAGTCAAATAGTGATTTAAATTTAACTTAAATAAGTTTTAAATCTTAATTTCTTAAAAATAAAAAAAAATAGTTGAAGAGCATCAACCACTATCAATATAGTCCAATACTCCGGCTCCAAAGAACGGCAGCAATATTAATCCTATGATAATTACCATCCATAATGATATCATACGTTCTATCAGTGTAGCTGCTGTACTGATTGATGTAGTTATTCCTGCAAGTGAATATAATAGAATCATTCCTCCGTCAATGGAACCCAGTCCTCCAGGAAGTATAGGTATTATTCCAATTAAAGTTGAAACCAGGAATACCGCTGCTATCATACCGAGAGATACTTGGACCCCAAATGCCAGGAAAACAACATATACCCTTGTCAGTTCCAAAAACCATACAAGGAATGAAATTACGGTAGCTATTACCAATAATTTATGATCATCCATAAGGTACAATAAACTACTTTGGAAACCTACCAAAGAAGTTGTTGCAGTGTCTTCATACTTATCCAGATTTCTTGAAGTAAGTTTTCTTAATTGTCTAAAGACCCATTGAATAGTATTAATACCGAATGATTCATTTATACAGACAAATACTATGAATACCAATGCAACTATAAATATAACCAGTGAAATCATCAGTAATGAAAACAGTGCCGTGCTCAAATGCATATATAGCATCAGATAGGATATTGCAAATATTGCCAGTACAATAAACGGAAATGTATCACATAACTTGTCTGCCATAACTGTTGCAAATGTTTTTTTAAAATCCGCCGATGAACTTTTACTTAATAAATAAGCTCTTACCGGTTCTCCTCCACTACGACCGCTAGGTGTCAAATCGTTTATGGCCAGACCTACAATTGTCATGGCAAATAAGGACAATTTATTATGGGGAATATCCAATGAATCACAGATAATACTCCACCTAATATTCCATAACCAAATAATGACAAACTGAATAATTATTGCCAGAATTACATAGTAAATATTGGCTGTTTTTAATGCTTCAAATATCTGACCGGGACCTACAAACATGATCATAGCCAGCAAAACAATAATACCAACCGCCAGTAATACTACAACTTTTTTATAATCCATGTTCTTCACAAACCAAATTTTATTAGATAATTAATATACAATGTGTTAATATTTGATTTTATTATTTTATATTTATTTTTAAAAATTATATATATTAAATTACATAATATCAGTATTAGAAGTTTTAGGATAAAATTACCATGTTTAATAAGAGCGATAATAAGTTGATTGATGATATTGTAACAAATCTGGAGGACGGCAGCATACCTGAAGATGAAGTTGAAAAAAAGCCGTCCGATGTAATTATTGTTGGTGGAGGAAGAGTTGGCGTTCATCTTATTGAAAAACTTAACTGTCCCCGTTACAATATTACTCTTATTGACGACAATAGTGAAAATCTGGAGGCTCTTGAGGAAAAATATGATGATATCAGATTCATCATAGGTAATGCTACAGAAAAAAAGACTCTTGAAAAAGCGGGCATTGACACGGCAGACATTATTGTTGCAGCAACCAGTGTTGACGAAATTAACCTGTTAATAGGAATTACTGCCCAAAAATATAATTTAAAAAAGATTATTGCCCGAACAACCGATCCATCCCATATTAAAATGTTCCGTAAACTGGGAGTATCCGAAGTGGTTAGTCCCGAACTTGCAGCATGTAGTGACATTGAAAAGATGATTATTCCACAGAACATTTCCGAAATAACCGTTACCGGCAAGGGAGATTTTGAACTTATTGACATCAGCGTAAAAGCCAACAGGGTTGTCGGAAAATGCGTGTGTGATATCAGTCCGAATAAAAACTTCATCATAGTTCTCTGTCATAAGAAAAATGAAACGTATATTGCACAGAACAACATTATTTTAGAAAAGGATGATATTGTTAGCGTATTGGTAAGAACAAAATATATCAAGAAGACAAGAAAGTTTTTCACCAAAAACAACCTGCTTCCTATTTAAAAAAAGGGTTTGGGAGTTTATAATCTGGATGCTATCATTACGGCCAATGCTATCTGTTCAGGAACCTGTGAAATTGCATATGGTCCGTGACCTGAGAATAGCTGTACCGCATCCAATTCTGATATTTTAAGAATGGATTCCCTCATCTGTTCAGTATTTCCGGTGGGTAAATCAGTTCTTCCAAAGTTACCTCCGGAAAATACCGTGTCCCCACTTATTAAACTTTTTCCGTTAAACAAACAGATTCCTCCGCGTGTATGTCCCGGCGTATGTACCACTTCATAACCTTCGACCGTATCCCCCTCATTGAGTTCCTTAATGTCCAGGTCGGGTACTTCCATTCCGAATGATGCTGCTACCGTTGCATCGGCATCCTTTTCCTTTACTGTCTGTAAATCCAGAGGATGCATATATATTTCATAGCCGTATTCATCCTGTAACTGTTTATCGGCGCCCATATGATCAAAATGACAGTGAGTGTTAACTATTTTTTTAATGTCTGTCATCTCCAATCCTGCGGCCTTAATTTCATCTTTCAGGTAATCAATATTTTCTCCGCTTCCAGGGTCTATTAAGGTTTCTCCAATAATGTAAGAATTTGAATCCCTGCCTTTTCCCATTATAATTATAATATCATCTACTTTATCCATATTATCACCTTTCCAGTTTGTATTCTAATCTGTAATATCCGGGTACATTTCCCATAAATCTTTTAAAGATTTTGTTCTGTTTTTTAAATCCCAGTTTATTGAAAAAATTTAAAAGATAATCCTTTCCATATTCAACATCCAAAACAACGCTGTCTGCATTGTACTGGCGTGCCTTCTGTATGGATTTTTTTATCAGCCTTGTGCCATGACCCTTATTTCTATATTCTTCTAAAACATACAACTCATTTATAATATAATCATCCTTCATCAGATTAAATTTAAATCTGTTAAATAATCTATTCGCAAGCATTAACGGTATTGAAAAATCTTCAGTATCCTTAAGTGCCATAAATGTTGAATTGTGAGGTATCTGATCCGGTTTATAGGAAATTACAAATCCCTCTATCTTCCGGGGATCTTCATCATAGATTACCGTAATAAAAAATCCATGATATTCGTTAACATATTCGCTGTTAATTAATTTTATAATGGCATCCGTTGCCTTGTTTTTATCATCGAATAACGCGTCAAATACTTTTTTATTATTGGAGTAAATTCCTTCGGCAATTACATCCATATTGTCGTTTTTATATAATTTTCTAAAAGAGGTCATTTAATCACGTTTAGAAGTAATTAAATAATATTTTATTTTTAAAGATATAAAATTTTTAATATTTTGTTTTACAAATTTAATCCTATGCAGACAAAGACAATTCTTCTAAACGATATTGATTATATTACCCGTAATGACAAACCTGTAATCAGACTATTTGGAACCGATCCTGAAAGCAACCAGAACATCATAGCATATGACAATTCATTTGTTCCTTACATGTATGTTCTTGCCTATGATCTTGATGAATGTTTGAACCAGCTTCGCGAATTGGGTTTGGATAATCTTGAACTTGAAAATAAAATTGACATAGGCGTTGAAAAGGAATTTATTAAAATAATTCTCAAACATCCCCAGGAAGTTCCAAAAATCAGGGACAGCATCCGTGACCTGAGTGAAGTAAAGGAAATCAGGGAATACGATATTCCATTCTATAGAAGATACCTTATTGACAAGCAGATTACGCCCAGAAATATCATTAAATTGAATGGTCACATAATTGAAAGGGACATCTATGGCGACATAAATATTGATGAAAACGTTCTCCTGTTTAAGATGGAAGAAGAACCAGTCGATACGGGCAAGACAATCACCAGAAACAAAATATTAAGCTTTGACATTGAGGTGTACAATGCGGAGGGTATGCCCGATGCAGAAAGTGATCCGATTATAATGATGAGCCTAAGCGGAAATTATGGGTTTAACAGGGTTCTGTCTACTAAAAAATCAGAAAAGGAATTTGTTGAAACTTTAGATTCGGAAGAAGAAATGTTAAAGCGCTTTGTTGAAATCATTAAAGAGGAAAATCCTGATTTGCTTGTGGGCTACAATTCCGATAACTTTGACCTGCCATACATTAAAAAACGGGCCGACGTTCTTAAGGTCAAATTAAATCTGGGAATAGACAACTCCTCAATAAAGTTTATGAAAAGAGGATTTAACAATGCGGGAATCATAAAGGGAAGAGTTCACGTTGATTTATACCTGCTTATCAGACAGTATATGCGTCTGGAACGTTATACCCTGGAGAGAGTTTATGAGGAAATGTTTGATGAAGAAAAGATAGACGTTCCCGGAGATAAAATATACCAGTACTGGGATTCGGATGATGAAAGGCTGGAGGAACTCTTTGATTATTCCATGGACGATGCTGTGAGCACGACCAAAATCGGTGACAAGATTACTCCCCTGACCATTGCCCAAAGCAGACTTGTAGGCCAGCCCCTATTTGATATTGCCCGTATGACAACGGGACAGATGATTGAATGGTATCTTATGCTGAAGGCCTATGAAAAAAACAACATAGTTCCAAACAAGCCGTCGGCAAACGAATACAATGAAAGGAGAATGTCCAAGAAAAATGAGGGAGGATACGTCAAGGAACCTGAAAAGGGATTGTTTGAACATATTGCATACCTTGACTTCAAAAGCCTGTATCCTACTATAATCATCGCCCAGAACATATCCCCGGATACCTTTACAACGGGTGAAGGACTTGACGAGGACGATTATTACGTCTGTCCGGAAAACGGTTACAAATTCCTTAAGCAACCCAAGGGATTTATTCCATCCATTATTGGAAACATTCTGGATGAACGTCAGAAAATCAAAAAATTAATGAAGGAAGAAAAAGTTCCCGAACAGAAAAAAGCGTATGACTTTGAACAGCAGGGACTTAAAAGATTGGCAAATTCCATGTACGGTGTATACGGATATTCAAGGTTCAGATGGTATAAAAAAGAATGTGGAGCTGCAATTACCGCATGGGGAAGGGAATATATTCAAAATGCCATGAAAAAATCTGAAAAATATGGTTTTAAACCTATTTATGCCGATACCGATGGTTTCTATGCAACATATATCGGTGAGCTGAAATAAACTAAAATAATAATATAGAATATCAACATATAATTATATAATCAAGACAAACAGGAAAAATAAATATGAAACTTACTCCTTTACAGATGGTGGTTATACTTGTTATCTTAGCAGGAATAGCTTACGGAACCTATTGGGCTACGGTAGATCAAATGCCCGACATAACGGGTGTTGTCGTGGGAAACACAACAAGTAGTTCCAATATAACAAACAACAGCATCGGTACTGTTTATGTACAAGACGAAACAAACACTACAAACACTTCAGTGATAATTACAAAAAACACCAAGATTTACAGGGAAAGCAGTGACAACAAGCAGCTGGAAAGTAACATGCGTGACTTGAAGAAGGGCAGTAAAATTGAAGTCCATACGATTGGAGATGCTACAAACACCATTCCTCCGCAGATTGTCGCAGAAAGGATTCTTATTAAAAAAACAAAATAACCCCCCAAAATTATTATTATTTTTAAAAAAAAGTTAAAAAAAGTTTTTAAATGGATTTGAAATTTGGATCTTCAGGATATCTGAATTGTTTGGAAACTATTCCGTTTTTAATTGTTATTCCCTCTTTTTCCAATATGAACTGCTTATAATATCCCTCGGCATTTCCGGCATATCCTCCAACAGTCCAATCCGAACGTACAGTTCTGTGACATGGAATAACCAGGGGAAAGAGATTATTTGATAAAACGTTTGCAACGGGTCTGGCACTTTTAGGTTTACCTATCATTTCTGCCAATTTTTTATATGATGTTACCTTACCGAAGGGTACTTCGCTTTGTTTGATAAGAACCTTTTTTTGAAAATCTGTTAAATCAGAAAAATCGAATTTGCTGATATCAAAACTGACTTCTTTTCCAAGAATCACGTTCTTTATATCGGACATCAGCTGAAATATTTCCTTATCGGGATGTTTTTCTTCAACCACGCCATGAAATGCTATTTTACCATAATTTTGTTTCTTTGTAACTATGTCCGGCAATACAACCTGTTTTAATATTTTTGTATTATCGTCCCATATAATACCTATTTCCCCTATTAAAGAGTAGAAACTTAGAAATTTAAGTGAACCTAAATTTAAAACCCCCTATTTTATCATTAAATAAATAAAAGATATTAAATAATATATTTGAAGTAAAATATAAAAGTTCCTTAACAAATAATACAAAAAATAAAAAAAGTATTAAAAAACATTGATAAAAAAAGTGAAAAATTCCTATTAATAAAATGGGGTCACTGGGATTTGAACCCAGATCCTAGGATTTCTCTTGTCTCAGCACTCCAATTGATCATCATCGTTATGCCTCAGTGTGCGCACTTTCTTCAAAGACAACTGGAGTCCCAGATGATGCCTGGTTACACTATAACCCCAATCATGTAAAAAATGCTAAGACCAACCTTAGGATATAATACTATATATTAAAACAGGTTATATATAAATTTTTTTATAAAAAAAACAGATGAAAAAATCATCTAAATTTTTTCATCCTCATCAAGAGCAACCCTCATGGTATCGGAATCCTGAGGCATGTATCTTAAGAAATCATCTGCAGCCCTTCTTACATCGGAAGAACCTATGATGTAACGACCTGCAATAATAATATCGGCACCGTTACCTAATGCAGTGTTAACTTTTTCAGGAGTAACTCCACCGGCAACAGCAATTAAACCTCTTTCTCCTAACTTGGACTTAATGTCCATAATGTTACCCCATTCTGATTGCTGTTCATTATCATTGTCACTCATGGTTTCAGAGTCAATGTTTCTGTGTAACAATACAATATTAGGTTTTAATTTAAGTTGTTCAAGTTTAGCAGGAATATCCTTAACATTCATCATGTCAAGAATGGAATAAACACCCTGTTTTGTACATTCATGAATAGCTTTCTCAATAGATTCATTAGTACCTAAACCGGAAATAGCAACGGCATCAGCAGTTTCATCTGCTGCCATTTTAACTTCTACCCTTCCAACATCTAATGTTTTTAAATCAGCGATAATAAAAGCACCAGGTCTTTCCTCCCTGATTTTACTAATAATTTCTACACCAAATTTTTTCACAAGAGGAGTACCTGCTTCAATCAATATTCTTTCACGTTTAGGTAAATCTCTTATAATACTACGCATCTTATCTTCATTATCAAGATCCAATGCAACCTGTAAATAAGGTGGGTTCCATAATTTCATAGCCTTGAATCCCATAATTGGGTGTGTTCCCCTGTCTTTTTCAGCTAAAACTTTGTCAACTGAAGGATACTTATCAAATGCACGTTTAATTGCAAGTTTTGTAGCCCCATAATTATACTGATAAATTTTACGGAAATCCTCAGCAGAAGGATCAATAAAGACATTAACCATTAAAACAATGTCTTCAACCATATCTCTAGGTATAATTTCTTCTTCAACCGCATCAGCAACAGCTCTAGCAACAGCAGTTTGAGCAGGACCGAAAATTTTACTGGCATCTCCCAAATTCTGAACAGTTACTTTAGGTATAATAAGTGTTGCAGGTTTTGTAGGTAAGTTAGGTCTAACAACAGACAACAAAGGAGTGTGTCCAACAGACATATTACCCATATTAGTTGCAAATGCTGTTCCTACAGGACCATTCTTATCCCCAATAATTAAATCAATATGAGCGAGTTCTGGCCCATTACCAATTAAAGCTTCTCCTATTTCATACATAAGTTAATCTCCATTATATTTTTAAAAATGACCCATTGTAGATCATTAGATATTGGATTTATAAATATTAATATTATAATATAATATATGTAATTTTTAAATAATATAATTGACTATTGAAAAGGAAGACTAAAAAAAATATAATAACAAAAACTACAAAGATAATAATAATTCATAATATAAGAGGGCAAAAAATGATAATAGACACCCACATCCACAGCCAATATTCAAAGGACTCAATAACTCCTTTAAAAGATATAATAAAATACAGCCAAAAAATCGGACTAAACGCAATAGCAATAACAGACCATGACGAAATAGAAGGAACATGGGCAATAAGAAAAATGGAACATGAAGGGCTGATACTCATACCCGGCGAAGAAGTAAGCAGCACACAGGGACACATCGTAGCACTGGGAATAACAGACTACATAAAACCGCTCCAGACACCGGCAGAAACAATAGACCAGATACACGACAATGCAGGAATAGCCATCGCAGCACACCCCTACTGCTACTACAGAAGCGGACTGGGAGACATAGTAAGACAGCTGGACGTGGATGCAATGGAAACAAAAAATTCACGATTCATACTCGGAATATCAAACTACCTTGCAAAACAGGTATCGGAAAAAAACAGAATCCCGGAAATAGGAGCAAGTGACGCACACTTCGTAAAAGGAATAGGACGCTGCTACACCGAAGTGCCGGACTGCGACAACGTGGACGACATACTAAAAAACATAAAAAAAGGAAACACAAAAGCCCACGGAGAACGCACCCCAATGAACCTGATAATAAAGGAAGTCATAAGAAAAAAAGGAAGAAAAACAAAAGCAAAAACAGACTAAACATATAAAGTCAGTTCATACTCATGACCGCCAACTATTTTTCTAGCAGAAAAGGCGTTAACATAACCCCCCGACTTCCCATTAACCAAAACATTACCCGAAGTCAAATCCCTGAGCACAAAGGACTCCCCAGACAAGACATCACGGACAACATCACGGGCCGCCGAATCATCACCAAGAGCGGATAAAAGATTTTCACCATGAAAATCAATAGAACTCAGCAATAAAAGCCTCTCCAGAGCAGGATTAGACTCCATAGAAGAATCATCCTCCCCTTCAAGAACAAAAACCACGCCAAGCAATACAACAAAAAGAATTAAAAAAGCCAGAATGGCATCATACAACAAAAACTGTCCACCACTATTCATACCTATTCCTAATCCACCTCACAATCTCATCCTTTTTAGAAATAATTTCACGTGTAACCCTGTCAATTTCAGCGGCACCCTCATCAAAATCAACCGAATCCAACGAATCAACAACCTTCTTAACCGGAGTGTAAGCTGCCTCCCTAAACTTGGGAACCAGAACGTTAACCTCGCCATCGGCAGACTCAATGGTAGTCACGCCGCTATCATTAACAACACCGATAACATCAACCCTAATATTGGACTCCGTCAGCGAATCAACAATGACATCCACAAGATTAGCGGGAGCAATAACCATCAAAGAATCAATGGAAACACCCAATGGATCAATGTCCAGCTTTTTAAACATATCATAAACCCTCGGATTAATAAGATCAACAATCCTCTTTTCATACAAATGAATACCCAAACCCGTAGTCTTATTAA
Source organism: Methanosphaera sp. (assembly GCF_016282985.1). Taxonomy (GTDB): domain Archaea; phylum Methanobacteriota; class Methanobacteria; order Methanobacteriales; family Methanobacteriaceae; genus Methanosphaera. The sequence goes on along the minus strand of NZ_JAEELZ010000144.1, from coordinate 30,653 downwards.
TCTCATTGGCATCCCCATTGATTCCGCCATTGGTAATATCGGTCATTGCATGAATGCCATCAATAGAATTTAAAATACGGGACGCCTTAATAAACTGAACATTCAATGTCTCGTCAATAACCTCCGGAAAATTATTATAAATTGCAGTAGTAGTAACCGTACCGCCACCGGAACCCTCAGTCATCAGAATAACATCCCCCGCAACAGCCTCGCTTCTGGCAGTTGGAACAACGGATGAAGTACCGACGGCACCAACTGCACCCACCAGCCTATCACCCAAAACCATGTCACCGCCGACACGAAGAGTACTGCCCGAAACCAGAGGAACACCCGTCAACTCACTGACGGCACAGATACCTGCAGTAAAATCCAGAATCTTGGCAACATCACCATCATCGGCCAAATGAATATCACTAATAAGACTAACAGGTGTGGCACCCATCACACAAACATCACGAAGAGTAGCCCTGGCAGTATGAAAACCGGCCAGAAAAGGATAATCACCCAGACGGGAATGAATACCGTCAATGGCAGTGGTGACATAACGTGAATCCTCATCAATCTCAACAACACCACCATCATCCTGGGCAGTAGGATTAACAACAGAATTAACATCCGAATTCCTGATTATTTCAGCAATCTTACTGTGAACAAAAAAGTCACCCTTCCCCCTGGAACCAACACCAAACTCGCCCATATGAATGTTGGATTTGGGATAAGATAAAAACCTGCTCTCATCAAGAGAAGAAACAACACTAACCTCATCAAATACGGCCCTGGAAAGTTTAACAGAATCAGAAACACTGATATCCTTATAAAATCTGATAATGGAACTAAGCTTCTCAACAATTTCATCCTCGGACTCAGACTCACCAATACACTTTTTCACATAACTTTCAATATCCATAACAACCACCAGTAATACAAATAATTAAAAAAGTATGAATAAATATATATCATACACAATTAATAAAAATATCCCCAAAAAAAACAATCAGATCAAATCAACAAAATTACTTAAAATACCAAGACCGACCTTACCGCTCTTCTCAGGATGAAACTGAAGCGCAAACAAATTATCCCTACCCACAGCAACCGGAACATCCATCCCATAATCACAATAAGCAGTCACAAAATCCCTACAGACAGGATCCACATAATAAGAATGAACAAAATACATGTACTTATTATCAGCACCCTCAAGAATACTGACATTATTCAGGGAAGTATCATTAACCCTAATCTGATTCCATCCCATATGAGGAATCTTAAAAGAACTATCCAAATCAAAACGCTTACAGGAACCCTCAAAAAAGCCCAAACCATTAACGCCCGGAGTCTCCTCACTGGACTCAAACAACAACTGCAAACCCAGACAAATACCGAGCAAAGGCTTACCGCAATCAACATGACCTGCAATAACATCAACAAAACCGGACAAATTACTCATGGCAACCCCAAAAGCACCGACACCAGGAATAACAAGAGCATCAGCATCAGCCAAAACAGCAGTATCCGAAGACACAACTACATCCTCACCAATACGCTTAAACGCATTATAAATACTGCGTAAATTACCACTACCATAATCAACAATAACAATATCACTAATAATAACACAACCTAAAAAAAATAGAAAAAAAAAGAATTATCTGTTACCAGACGGAGTTTGAGAATCATAATAATCCTTAATACGGACAGTATCATCTAAATCAGGAGTAGAAACCTCATGTAAAACAGTATTCTCAATAGCAACAATAGTATGAGGAGTATTAGGCTCAATCCTGACAGTATCCTTAGCACCAAAATATTCCTTGGAATCCTCAAATTCTATGTAACCCTTACCGCTGACAATATACATAGTCTCATCCTTATTAGGATGATAATGGAAACTGGTCTGATAACCCTCCTTAATAAACAACTCCTTAGTCAAATACTTCTCAGTATAAATAAGAACCTTCTCATAACCCCAAGGCTTATCTTCCCTATTCTCATACTCTTCCTGAACCTGCTGCAACTCCTTACTAGTATCAACAGCCATCCAGAAAAGACCATTTTCCTTATAATAACCTAACTTCTTATCCTTAGCAAGTTCAGGGAAAATAGTTTTCTCAATATCGCCCGTCTTATAATTACCAAAATCGAGCTTACCCTTAGAAAAGTAAATACCACCATTAATATAATAGTCAAGCAAAGGTTTTTCCTTAAAGGAAACTATCTTGTCACCACTAAGCTCAACAATACCATAAGGAGACATCATCTGAGTAACGAAAATAGAAAAATCAAACGGAGACTTTTCACCATCCTCAACCATCTTCTTAATACTCAAATCAGCGACAACATCACCATTACGGATAACACACTGAACACCATCATCCATAGCTTCCATACCTAAACGAATAGCATTAAGAGTACCAAGAGGCTGTTCTTCACGAACATACTCAATTTCAACGCCCATATAACAATTACCATAGCGTTCTTCAATCTTTTCTCCTAAAAATCCAGTTAAAAGAATTACTTTTGAAATACCTGCACTTTTAAAGTCAAATAACTGCTTATCCAAAATAGTATAATCTTCCTTAAGTTCAACTAATGGTTTAGGAACAGTTTCAGTAACAGGTCTAAGTCTCTTACCAAAACCACCACATAAAATCATACCTACTGTTTCATTCATTCGAATCACGTTAATCCTTTTTATATATATAAAATAACAATTTCAACTTAATTAAATCTATAAACTTTATAATAAATAAAGATTCTTAAAAAATAAAAATTATAAAGTTGTAACCTTACAACCATCCTTTTCAACAATAATAGTATGTTCAGTTTGAGCAACCATACCATCCGTCTTCTCCTTCAAAGCATTATACGGATAAATAGAACGGGAAGTAATTAAAGGACGCATAGCCCTATTTAAAGAATGTTCATCATAACCTTCCAACAAATGTCTCTGAGCAAAAGGGAAATAAGTAAAATCCTCACGAATTCTCTTCAACAACTTAGTAGCATCAGGCTGCCTCAAAGGACGAGTCCTCAAATAGGAATAAATATAATGACTAGGAATATCATTCACCATACCAACACCATTAGTAGCAAACGGTTCAATAGCAACATGGTCCCCCTCCTTAAGTACAACAGAACTTTTCTCAGGATAATTAGGAATAGACAAACCAGCATGCAAATTATATTGCTCCAAACTATGACCACTTAAATTAACAATAGGATTATAACCCTTACTATTCATAGTCTCCTGAACAACACGGCCAATCTCCTCTAAACTAACGCCATCCTTAATAATACTTATAACATTTTCCAAAGCACTGCTTGAAGCATCAATAATAGCACGTCTTTCCTCTATTTCATCTTCAGAAACAATAGGATTACCATCATCAAGACGTCCAGGCATTTTCAAAGGATTACCATCATCATCAACAAGATCAGCATTATCCCCTTCAATAATCACAGTAACAGCAGTATCTGATACATAACCATCAACTTCCGCACCCAAATCAATTTTAACAATATCCCCTTCACAAAATACTGTATCATCACCAGGTGGAGAAGTATAATGAGCTGCAATTTGATTTATTGAAACATTACACGGAAAAGAGAGGCCTGCACCAGTACTCTTAATCTCTGATTCAATCCAATCAATCAAATCAATAACTTTCATACCTGCAGTAGCTTTTTTAGCTGCTTGTTTACGAACTTTAGCTGCTATTTTCCCAGCTTTCTCATATTTTTCCAACATATTATATCACTAATTAATTATATTAATTTAACAAACTTATATAATTAAACAAATTATAATAGATAACTTTATATATAAGTTATGACTTAAATAATTATAGCTCTACAACAGAGTTAATTATTTTTACATATAGCGGGGTGGGGTAGTCTGGTGATCCCGCGGGGCTCATAACCCCGAGAGCCCTAGTTCAAATCTAGGCCCCGCTATTAATTTATTTAATCATTATTAATTTTGGTAAGCTAAAGCACAGTTTACGGTATATTTTTTACTGAGGAAATTCCACACACCATATTGAAGCATGATGCTCTTCATTGGCATACACCGAGAGGTGTGACCCTGTCATAGAAACGATACGATAGGCTATAACAAAGCGATAATAGATGATACAATTAGGTTGATTAGCTTGACTTTAGTAATCGATGAAACGAACAATCCATGTGGTGCAAAAGTAAACATGTCTTAGACAAAGGTGACTTGCATAGATAAATACTGTGATAAAACATGAAGTGGATTACTCTTAGCATACCATATTAAAAATATAATTTTTTTGAATATTCTCATAATATCTATTTTTATTATTACTTAAATTACAATCCCTAAAAATCATTTTCTAAGTTGATTTTATGACTATATTATATTAATCTCTTTTTGAGTAAAATAATCAATAAAATGATGAAAATAAAATTATTTATATATTACTTTATATAAACAAAATCATTCATTTATGAATATTTTTGTAATAAAAATTGAAAGGGAGGTAAAAATGAGATTTAATAAAAAACATGCTTTCATTTTAATTGCTTTGTTTTTAATCGGTACTTCAATTACATGTACTTTTGCTACAGATATTAATTCTAATGGTACAGATATTGGTATTCCTAGTTCAGAACAAAGTATTAGTGATACTTCAAATTTTAATATTAATATAGATACTATTGAAGATACTTCTGTTATGGAAGATGTAAGTATTTCTGGTGCTTTAACTGATGAAAATAGTGTTCCCATTAGAAATTCCGAAGTAAATATTGTTGCAGAGGGAATAGCATATGGTGACAATGAAAGTACAAATTATATTAATACCAATGTAAAAACAAACCATGAAGGTCGTTACAGTTTTAATTATAAACCCAACACAGGTGGTTCATTAAATATTACTGTTAGTTATCATAATGATTCTGCATCAACTTCAACATATATCATACCAAAATCTACTAATGTTAATATGAATTGTTCAAAAACTATAACTGTTGGAGAAAGTTTTAACCTTACAGGTAGATTAACTGATTGTGAAGGCAATATCCTCAGATATACCAGCGTAGGCGTTTTATTAAGAGGAACCGCTTATGGTGATAAGAATTATGAAAATTTCAGTAAGACATACTGTCGTACTGATAATGATGGTTTCTATTCTTATATGTTAACTCCAGAATTTGCGGGCAGATATGATATTTGTGTTTATTATCCGGGTTATCATTATTATAGGTTTAATCGTACTGATAAGTCTGTTTTAGTTTATCCTCATAAAACTATAGTAAATGTTGATGATAATAATCTCGACATATATTATGGAGAAAATATTAGCTTTACCGGTACTCTTACCGATGGTAATGGTAATCCATTAAGATATACGGGAGTTGGAGTTTTAACTGATAATAAAACTTACATTAGAACTGATGTTAATGGGCATTTCAATTATACTTATGTTCCTTCTGAAGTAGGAATTAAAGATTTGTTATTCTATTATCCGGGTTATCATAATTATGCTTACTCTGATTCATCTTATATTTCTGTTAATGTTCATTCTAAAGATCCAGTTGTAACTATCGATCCAATTTTTAGTTGTCATGAAGGCGCTAATGTTACTGTTAGTGGTTCTTTCATATCAGATACTGGTAAACCTTTAGGTAGCAGGAATGTTGAGATAGTTATGGAATATTATGATGAGAATGAGGATGGTTTAAGATATAATAAAACTATTGAAACCAGCACTGATTCTGATGGATTATTTTCAACTGATGATAACGAGATTTTCCATAATTTAGCTGTCGGAGCATATACTATTAATGTTATTTGTTATGAAAATGATTTTAATAATCCCTGCCAGGAAAGCACATTCTTTTATGTCAATCCAACTGAGGATGATATTATTATAACTGACATTTTCCAACAGGACAGTTTTTATAAAAAAGATGGTTTGATTACCCTTAAAGGATATGTTTCTGTTAGTGATGAAAGTAGAAAGTATATTAATTCAAAGGATTATTCACTCAAATTAGTTGTGATTCCTGAAGTAAAAAAGTTTCCTGATGAGAAAATTACCTTTTCACCTTTATCATATACTCCGCCAGAAGAGTTCACTTTTGTTATAGCTCATGAAGATCTTTATACATTTAAAACTAACAACGTTCATTTACTTCACTTATCTTACGAATTATCTAATGGTATGACTATCAACAGCAGTGAGATTAAGTTAAAAACCATTACTACTGATAATAATACTGTTATTGATGAGTACTCATTATTTGAACATGAATTAATTTTAGATGTGTATAATGTAAATGAAGATGAATATGGTTATGCTAACTCTGTAGATATTTCTGGTTCAATTTTATCCAGTTATGATTTAACTGATAAATTTGTTAAATTAGACATTTATAATGAAAAACCAGATAAATCAACAAATACTCCTATAAAAACTATTTATCCACAGTTAGCTGAGGATGGTAGTTTTGTTTATAACTTCGATAAAGTAGAACTTCTTAAATATTCTAAAAAGAATGTTGAACAAGAAAGTCTTTACATAGTTGGGGAGTATAAGCAGAATAATCTAAAGTATGATGACAACTTAGTAATTAACTATGGAATAGTTGACAATAATATTAAAATACTTAGTAGTCAGTCTTATTGACCAGAGTAATTAATGTAAAAAAAATTTATTTAGAAGTATTAGTTTACTTCCTTGTTTTTTATTTTTAATAATTGTTTAAAATATTAATTAAAAAAAGTTATAATGAAAAACTATTTTTTAATACTTTTAAGTTCTTCATCAATTCTATTTACACGTTCTTCTAAATCAGAAACCCGTGTATCATTTGTTTCTTTGTATGAATTCAATTCTAGTTCAAGATTTTCATATTTTTCTAATACGCTGTCCAAATCTTTGTGAGTAGCAAGATCCCAATCTTCAATTACCTGTTCACTTTGTTCATCAATAAATTGGGTTATTTTTTTAGACATTATGTCCGTTTTGGAGACATGTTCCTCTTCATCATCCTGAACTCTGTCTTTGAATTTGTCACTAAAGTTGTTTACTCTTCCTGTTATGTTAGTTATATATTCTTCTTGGCTTACTCGACTAGAAAAACCTGAAGCATGTTCATGAATATTTTGATAAACTGGATTATTTGTAGATTCTAAATAGTAGTATAATAAGATCAATATAGCTACAACTAATATAATTATTGCTAAAGTGGTAGCAGGTTCCATTTAATCAACTCCTATTTATTCAATATATCATTGAGTTCTTTTTCTTTTTTATCTAGTTCATTAGATAATTTTAATAATTTTACCAATTCGTTTTTTGCTTCTAATTGTTCAACTCTTTCATTGACTTGAGTACTTAACAAACCTACTTTTGCTGTGATTTCAGATGTGTTTGTTCTAATTTCTTTTAGTTTGTTTTGATCTTCTTCTGATAAGTCTGCTAAGTTTTCTTTTCTTTGTTTACTTTCTAAATCTTTTTCTACTAATTCAATTTTTTTAAGTTCTGCTTGTTTTTCTAGTAGTATTATGTCATTTTTAGATACTGTGCTTTTACGCCATTCAATTGCTATTGTTATTACTGCTATTAAAAATATTACTGCTAGTATTAGTAAGAATATTTGATCTCCAGTAAAAATCATGTCCATGATTATCATCTCTATAAATTTCTTATAAAAGTACTATGTTTATTATAAATAATATCTTTTATTATTTTATTGCTTTAATTATAATTTTAAGTATTGTTTTGAAAATATTATTTATTTACAATTAATTAAATAGGAATAAAAACACAATATTATATAATAATTAATCTTACACAATATAGAAAGGGGGCATAATCATAAGTCAAACTAAAGTAATGATTTTATTGGGTAGTGCATCTGATTATAAAGTTGCACAAAAAGCTGTAAATGTCTTTGAAGAAATGAATATTAACTATGATTTACGTGTTGCTTCAGCTCATAGAACTTCTGAACGTTTAAAGGAAATTATTAAGAATGAAACTGAAGGTGTTGAAGTAATTATCACTATTGCTGGATTAGCTGCACATTTACCAGGTGTAACTGCTTCACTTACTACTAAACCTGTTATAGCAGTTCCTGTTGATGTTAAATTAGGTGGTATTGATTCTTTGTTATCTTCTACCGAAATGCAATTAGGAACTCCTGTTGCCACTATGGGTATTGATAGGGGAGATAATGCTGCTTGGTTAGCTTGTCAGATTATTGCATGTAATGATGAGAATTTGAAGAATGTTCTTAAAGAGAAACGTTTTGCTTATAATGCTAAGATTCAAAAATCTGAAGAGGAACTTATTGAGAAAATTGCTGGAAAGAATTATAGAAGAACTGAACGTTCTGTTGTAGAAGCTGAGGAGGTTAATTCTTCTTTAAAATTGAATCCGGATACTAAGGTTTTGATTATTTCTGGTAATTATTCCAACATGGAGGTTGTCAGGAGAATTATTCAAACTTTGGATACTTTAAAAATTAAAAGTGAGTATAAAGTTATTTCTGCTACCAGAAGTCCTGAGAAATTAGAAAGTTTTATCAAGGATATTGATGATGATGTTGACATGTATGTTGCAGTTTCCAGTTTATCCACTATTTTAACTGGTGTTATTGTTTCTCATACGACTAAGCCGGTGATTGGTGTTCCTTGTACTACCAGATTGTTCGGTATTGATTCTCTTCTTAGTATGATTGAGATGCCGCCGGGTGTACCGACTGCTACCATGGGATTGGACGCTGGTGAAAATGCTGCTTTGTTTGTTGGTAGAATTTTTGCTATTTATGATGAGAATATTAGAAATGAACTTGTTAAATTTATGAAGACATTGCATAGAAATGTTTATTATGATTAAAGGTGAATATTATGTCCCGTTTAATTGAGGAAATTGATGATGATATTATTGAAATCACTGAGGAAGTATCTACTGAATATGAAATTACTTCAATTTTAAAAAAGCATCCTCATGATACTTTGATTTTTACTAATGTTAAAGATTCTGAAATGAATATTATTTCAGGTATCTGCAATACCCGAGACAAAATTGCTAAGTCAATAGGTACCAGTGTGGATAAGATTACTGAAAATATTATTAATGCTACCAACAATCCTACCAGCATTGAAAATATTAAAAATTTTGATGAAGTCTATCCTAATAATGAATATGCTGATTTAAGTAAACTCCCTATTTTAAAGCATTATCCAAAGGATAAGGGCAAATACATTACAGCAGGTATTGTTATTGCTAAAGATCCGGATACCGGTTTAACTAATGCTTCCATTCATAGAATGTTAGTTCATTCTGATGATGAATTAGGTATTAGGATTGTTCCTAGACATTTATATACTTATTATAAGAGGGCTGAAGAGTTGAATCAGGAACTGGAGGTTGCAATTGCTATCGGTTTAAGTCCTTCCACTTTACTTGCAAGTACCACAAGCATATCCATAAGTGAAAATGAATTGGAGGTTGCTAATACTTTCAAAGATGGTGATTTGACTTTAGTTAAATGTGAAACTGTGGATATTGAAGCTCCCGAATGTGAAATATTACTTGAAGGTAAGATTTTACCTAATAAAAGAAAAAGTGAAGGTCCGTTTGTTGATTTGACTGATACTTATGATAAGATTAGGGATGAACCGGTTATTTCCTTAACCAGAATGCATTATAAGGATAATCCGTATTATCATGCTATCCTTCCTGCAGGTAATGAGCATAAACTGTTACAGGGTTTACCTCAGGAACCTCGTATTTATAACAGCGTAAAAAATACTTTGCCTACTGTCCAAAATGTTGTCTTGACGGAAGGAGGTTGTTGTTGGTTACATGCTGTAGTATCTATTAAAAAACAAACCGAAGGTGATGCCAAGAATGTTATGATGGCTGCTTTATCTGCGCATCCTTCTTTGAAACATTGTGTCATTGTTGATGAGGATATTAATATTTTTGATCCTGTTGATGTTGAGTATGCTGTTGCTACTCGTGTAAAAGGTGATGATGATATTTTCATTATTCCTAAAGCCAGAGGTTCTTCTTTAGATCCTGTTGCTGAAATTGATGGTACTACCACCAAGGTTGGTGTGGATGCTACAAAATCTTTCCATAATATTGATGATTATGAAAGGGTAAGTTTTACTCTTGATGATTAAAAATAGTTAAAAAAATCTAGTGTATTTGCAAATTTTTACACTTGCAATATACGTCTAGATTTTATTATAAATTATTTTTCTTGAAAAAAATTTATGAAAAAACATCTCTATAAAGATAGAGCGTAATGGACTAATATTTCTATTTTCTATGTTAATATCCAGGGCTATTAACAAAGCTAGCCCCCATGTCCCATAGGTTATGGAGAACTCTCCCCCTGACCCGCGAGATCTTGAACTTCTTTTGCAAGATTCTATGCCTTTCGACAAAGCTATCCCCCAGGTTCCCCAGGTTCATTTGTTTTAATAATAAATGTTATAAATACGATTTTTAATTAATTTTTTAACAATGCTTTTCGTAATATATTTTTTGCTGCATTAACATCCCTATCATGTATTTCTCCACATTTTGGGCATTCCCATGTTCTAACATCAATAGTGATATCATCGTATTTATATCCACATTTACTACAGAGTTTCGTTGAAGGAAATCTCGTATTTACTTGAATAAATATTTTACCATAGAGTTCACATTTGTATTTTATCATATACACTAGTTTATGCCAGTTTGCTTGGAATATGTTTTTACTGTAACGCTTGTCCTTTAGCATATCCTGGATATCTAAACTTTCCATTGCGATTACATCATTTTCCTTGACAATTTTTGTACTGAGTTTATGGAAATAATCATTTATTATGTTTTTTCTATGAAACTGTTCTGAATTTTGTTTTGAAATTATGTCTTCATATTTTCGACTACCTTTAGATTTTGATGATAACTTTCGATTAAATTTGCTAAGCTTTTTATTAGAATATAAAATGTTTGGAGGGTCATATTTTTGTCCATTTGACAAGACTACTAAATTTTTTAACCCTAGATCTATACCGATTTTTTTACCCGTTTTTGGAAAGGGTTTTATGTTGTCAGACCTGATAGTGATTAAGATGAACCATTTCTTATTCTGATATAAAACTTTATATGATATTACTCTGTTGTATTCAATAGTTTTTCCATAGTGTAACTTGAATTTTCCATATTTATCTAAATGTAAAATATTTCCTATTAACTCTATGTTTTTTGTATTATTCAGTAGAAATGAATGAACTCTTATCTTTTCATCTTTAGCTTTTAATTTGTAGGGATCTTTACTAAGTCTTATTGCACGAATTACGTTATTCAATACATCATCTATAGTTGAATCATTAAGCTTAGATATTGAACTATAATTGTTTTTTGCCTGTCCAATAACCATTTTAAAATAATTAATTAAATTGTAGGGTATATTATTATTTTTGTAATCGACTTTGTATTGATTTAATAGTTCGTTGTATAAGAATTGACAAGCGTCCAATGTCATTTCAAACTGTTTAATCTGTTTATCTTTTGGATAAATTCTGCATTTATGGGTTAATGGATGATAATTCATTTTAAATATTGTTTCCTCCACACTGAACATTATTCATTAATATTCAGTTAATTATAACATGATAGTATTTATTAAAACTTTTTCAGAGAGGTATATATTTTTATGAATATTGTTTAATACTTTTCATGTTACAATCAATATTATATATTGCATAGTATTTAAATGTTTTGTATGAAATATGAAAATATTATAAAAAAAGCAGAATATAATGTAAATTGTATAATAAAATGTTAAAAAAAATTAAAAAAAATAAAAAATGTTTAGAAATTTATATTCAGGAAGTGATTTAAAGATGGATCCCTAACAAATAAATTTGTTGAGTTAACACCTGTTTCTTCCAATATAACTTTCACACTTGTGGATTGATAACTTGAATTGTATACTAATCCTATACTTGAATCATTTAACCTTAAATTTTTCACTGTTTCATTGTTAATAGCAATTATATAAGTGCCGTTTTCAATAATACCCACAGATTGTGCCACTTTTGTATCGTTAACGTATACATTTAAATTTTTGGATGGGTGTGAATCTGTTAATATTTGTGAAAAAATATTTACTGTTGTTTTATTAATAACCCCAAGTTTAGTCTCATTTCCGTCAGCTTCTATATTGGCAATCTCATCTTTATGAATATTATGAGTAATATAACATTTTTCAAATACACTTCTTAAGTCACTATCACGGATAACTTGATCTAATTTAAGATTCAACTCTGTTCTGGCAGACTCCGGAATACGTATTATATCATTCTCGTTATTAACTACCTGTTCTAATTGATAACGTGAATCACCTATATAAATATAATCACCGTACTGAGCATTCAATGTATTCAATGCCGAATTCGACAATCTTAACAGATGAGGTTCATTTTCCAATGCACTTTCAACTGTATAAGGTCCTCTGACATCCACGGTACTTCTTGGTTGAGAGACTGTGGAAATTACTAGATTTTTTGTTGTAGGTTCTAAGGAAATTTCATTGGATGAAATAGAAACTGAACCCAGTAATGAAGCCACGATTGCCAATATAATTATTATGGATATTACCACTGGAAAATGCATGTGAATAAACGATTTGATAATTTGTTTAGTTGGAATTTTAGTTTGATTATAAACCTTCACCGACATTTTGATTATTTTATATAGATAATAAATCGAAATAACCAAACCTATTAATATGGTTATAGCAGATACAAGAGGACCCATATATTTTATGAAAAATAATCCAAATATTCCAAAAGTAATTATGGACAATCCCATTATTTCCATTCGTATTGCATTACCCAAATCATCAACCATCGTTAATCTACCATAACTAATTGCACGATCAACAATTGTTCTAACAACTTCATTAGCCATGATATTAAGTTCTTTCAATGTAGACATTTCATGAACAATGTTTCCTATATCAACTTCCTGAATTCTCATACCCCTGGCATCAGCATCCAATACTATACCAATATCTACACCATAATCATGTTCTAAATCAATATGATCTAAAAAACTTTTAATGGAAGCGAATTGTCCACTTAACGGTTGATCAAAATTTAATTCAGGGAAGAAAAACTGAAGTAAAGGTTTTGCCGTTAATTCCGTTACTCTACCTGCTTCACGTTTAAATTTTGTTTTAGTAATATCTGCTTCGCCATCCAGAATAGGTTGAATAATGGATTCTATTTGATATTGATTAATTTCAGAAAGATCAGCATCCAAAAATAATACTATATCATTTGTAACCTTTTTTAGTCCTGTTTTCATTGCAGAACCTTTACCTTTATTGGTTAAATGTTTTAGTAATATTACATCATCACAATCAGATACCAGATTATATGTATTATCAGTTGAGCCATCATCAACAACTATAATCTCTGTAATAGATTTTACTTTTTTTACTGTATTAATAACATGGATAATTGATTTTTCTTCATTAAAAGCGGGAATTACAACACTCACTTTTTTATCCAAGCTAATATTCTTGTTATTAAAAAAAAGTAAAGACAAAACAAAAAGCAATATTAGTGGTAACGTTTGTAACATGAAATCTCCTATAATAATTTTATAAAATTCTTTATTAATAATAAGTTATATTTATCATAATATAAATTATTTATTTATAAATATAATTAAAAATAAAACAAATAAGAGAGAACTGAATTTATATTTGTAAAATAAAGTATTTCATTAGATATTTAAATCAATAAATATTTAATTCTTATTTATTAATTAAATACAGAAATATAAGAATTAAAATTAGTGTATAAAATATAAATATAACATTTTAAAAAATGGTTAAAACCATAAAGTATAAAAGTAATAAGATATAAAACATTATAATAGTAACATATGTTATGGGCCTGTAGCCTAGCCTGGATAGGGCGCTGGACTTCTAATCCAGAGACCGTGGGTTCAATTCCCACCAGGTCCGTATATTTTACTAATGACTATTTTTCGAGATTTTTATACAATAATTATTCATAATAGATTTATTAATATGGGTTTGTAGCCTAGCCAGGATAGGGCATCAGACTCCTAATCTGAAGATCGGGGGTTCGAATCCCCCCAAATCCGTATATAAAATATTAAAAAAAAACTAGTTTTAAAAAGAAATAATCTGTTTCAAAATAAGAATAAATAATTTTAAAATAAGAAATAGTCTGTTTCAAAATAAGAATAAATATTTTTTAAAAAAAGAAATTTGTATTAGAACATAATTATTCAATTGAACGTCCTAATATTTGACCGACTAAAGTTACTATAATCATTCCGACTATAATAATTGCTATTATTGGTACAAAATCCATAATATTACCTCAATACTTATTGTAATCCTAATTTATTTTATAGTATAATATATAATCAAAATAGTATATATTTCTTTTTAAAGTTTAAACGATTATATTTACAATGAAAAAAAGGTTTGTGAGAATAATATCTCATACCATTTAATCAAAAATAGACCTTTATGTCTTAACTGTCTTATATTTATCTTAGCTACCCAAATAAAATAACTATTCACTAGTATCTGCTTCACCAAGATTTGGAGAATCAGGTAGTGGTGTTTCTTGACCGTAAACTGTTAAGTCTGCAGCAACATATTTCCATCCGGAGAAATCATTTTTAGGAATATAGAATTTTCCTGCATAATTATTATTATCCCTGTAATATGCTGGAATAACATAATAATCATCTTGAACTTCAGTACTGTCCCAATCTAACATTAACACACTTGAATCATAATGTGGACTAATAACTGATTCTATTTGTTGTCTAATATTATCAGTTAAAGTTGAAGCTACATTTGACTCATCAGGGGTGTTGCTAGGATTATTATTAGATGGTCCATTAGAGTCTGGATTTGAATCTCCAGTTGAAGGATTATTTCCGGATCCATCGTTTGAAGATGAACCACCATTGGAAGCATCACCAGAAGATGAACCGCCGTTGGAACCATCACCAGAAGATGTTGTTGGAACAGTTATTCCATTATTTGCATCAACTAATGAATCCCTTTTACTTGTTTGACCTGCCTGTACAGACTGTGCTTGTGCATCTGCCTGTGCTTGCGCATCGGCTTGAGCCTTGGCATCGGCTTCAGCTTGAGCTTGTGCAGCTTTTTGAGCATCTGCCTGTGCCTGAGCGTCAGCTTGAGCTTGAGCGTCTTCTGCAGTTTCAGGTGCTGTTAAAACATCCGTAACCGGAGATTCTTCAGTTTCAACACTTGCAAGAGGATTTAATATATCTTCCCCGTTATTTATTTGGTAGGTAGCTGCTACGATTCCTATAAGAGCTACTATTAAGACGGACAAGATTATCTTTTTATCCATCATTTCACCTTATTATTTTTTCGTTAGCATACCACTATCAATATCAAGTATTTTTTTAATACTCAACATTTTATATATAATACTATTTGTTTATCTGTAGTATATAAGATTTTTTAATCATCTAAATTATATTCAGGAATTGCTTTAGTTTTAGTGATATCTGTGATTATTGTTCTAGTTTTACGTTTTTCTGGATTTTCTACTTGATTAAGTAACTCTTCAGCATATGTAAGAGCATTTTTATATTTGGTTATTGCAGTTTTTAAATCATCAATTGCCTTTGAATCTCCCATGTATAATCTTTCTTCTATATTAAATAATTCCGTGAATTCTTCACCCATCATATGCATATTAATTGAGTCAGGTTTTATGAATATTTTTATTTCTATATCCTGAGCTATTTCATAATATTTTCTAGGTCTTCCACGTTCAATTTTTTGGAATGACGGATATATTAAACCTAAATCCTCCATAGCTTTCAAATGTCCAATAATTGCTTTTTGTCCCACATTTAATTCTTGTGAAATTTGACTTACAAAACATGGTTCTTCCGTTAATAAACCTAATATATCTCGCCTAGTTTTACATCCAATTACATCTAGTATAGCCTCTAAGTCCATGTTATCACCTTTTGCATTTTATTGATATTGTCCTATATAATATTATATTACTACCTATTATATAAATATAACCTTAGGTTACTAAAAGACCGTTAACTATATATACTTTAATAATTAATCTATAATTAACAAAAAAACTTTTATAACTTAGGGTTACTATAATAGTTAAAGCCCTTAAAATAAGTAAAATATGTAAAAAAATAAGGGTGAATAAATGAAAGATGAAAAAAAAATAGAAAAGGAAGATATGGAAGAACAAGAAATCAACGAAGAAGAAATCAATGAAAAAGAAGAAGAAATCATTGAAGAAGAAGCAGAAGAACCTGAAGAAGATTCATGTGAAGACACAATTAAACAACTAGCGGAAACACTTACACAATACAAAGACAAAATGCAAAGAATGCAAGCAGATTTCGAAAATTATAAAAAACGATCTGAAAAAGAAAAGTCAGAATTCGTCAAGTATGCCAATGAAGGTTTAATACTTAAAGTGCTGGAGGCATATGAAGATTTAGAAAGAGCATTGGAAGTCAAAGAAGATAAAAATCTAAGAGAAGGAGTAGAATTAATATACAAAAAAATGACAAAAATCTTAGAAGATGAAGGTGTAGAAGAAATAGAAACAGAACACCAAAAATTTGACCCATATAAACATGAAGCTCTAATGACCGAAAACAATGAAGATTATGAAAACAATGAAATAATACAAGATCTTCAAAAAGGTTATACATTAAATTCCAAAGTTATTAGATACTCTAAAGTTAAAGTATGTAAAAAATAATTACGATAATATAATAATTAAAAAAAAAACGAATAAAAGGTGATATTTATGGCAGAAGAAAAAGTAATCGGAATAGACTTAGGTACAAGTAACTCAGCAGCAGCTGCATTAATTGGTGGAAAACCAACAATTATCCCTAGTGCAGAAGGAGCAACACAATACGGAAAATCATTCCCAAGTTATGTAGCTTTCACAGATGAAGGAGAAGTATTAGTAGGAGAACCTGCAAGAAGACAAGCTGTAACAAACCCTGAAAACACAATAAGTGCAATCAAAAGACACATGGGATCTGACTACAAAGTTAACATTAAAGGAAAAGATTACACTCCTCAAGAAATTTCAGCATTAATCTTACAAAAAATTAAAAAAGATGCAGAAGCATTCCTCGGAGAACCTGTACAAAAAGCAGTAATTACCGTACCGGCATACTTTGATGACAACCAAAGGACAGCAACCAAAGATGCAGGTAAAATTGCAGGTTTAGAAGTATTAAGATTAGTAAACGAACCTACAGCTGCAAGTTTAGCATACGGATTAGATAAAAGTGATGAAGAAGACGTAAACATTTTAGTATTCGACCTTGGTGGAGGAACGTTAGACGTAACCATAATGGAATTCGGAGACGGAATCTTCGAAGTAAAATCAACCAGTGGTGACACAAACCTCGGTGGAACAGACATGGATACAGCTTTAATGAAATATTTAGCTGAAGAATTCAAAAAAGAAAATGGTGTTGATTTATTAAATGATGACCAAGCAGCACAAAGATTAAGAGAAGCAGCTGAAAAAGCAAAAATCGAATTATCAACAACATTAACAACAGACATTAACTTACCTTTCATTACAGCAACACAGGCAGGACCTTTACACTTAAACATGACATTATCCAGAGCTAAACTCGAAGAACTTGTAGACCCTATTGTACAAAAATGTGGAGCACCTATCAAACAGGCAATCAGCGATGCAAAAATGTCAAACGGTGACATTGATAAAATCATCTTAGTAGGTGGACCTACAAGAATGCCAGTAATACAAAAATATGTGGAAGACTATGTCGGTCAAAAAGTAGAACGTGGAATTGACCCAATGGAATGTGTAGCAAGTGGAGCATCCATCCAAGGTGGAGTATTAGCTGGAGAAATCGATGACTTAGTATTATTAGACGTTACCCCATTATCATTAGGAATTGAAACTATGGGTGGAGTAGCAACAAAACTTATCGAAAGAAACACTACAATCCCAACCAAGAAAAGCCAAATATTCACAACTGCAGCAGATGGTCAGACCAGTGTAGACATTCACGTTGTACAGGGTGAAAGACCAATGGCAAATGATAACACAACCCTCGGTAGATTCCAATTAGTAGGTATCCCATCAGCACCTAGAGGAACTCCACAGATTGAAGTTACATTTGACATAGATGCAAACGGTATTATTAACGTATCTGCAAAAGATAAAGGTACTGGTAAAGAACAACAAATTACAATCACTTCAAGTAACAAATTATCCGATGAAGAAATTGAACAAAAAGTCAAAGAAGCAGAAGCTCATGCAGAAGAAGATAAAAAACGTCAACAAGAAATTGAAATCAGAAACAATGCTGACAGTTTAGTATACACCACTGATAAAACTTTAGAAGAACTTAAAGATCAATTATCTGAAGACAAACAACAATTACTTAAAGATCAACAAGCTGAACTTAAAGATGCTATAGAAAAAGATGACATTGATTTAATTAAAGAAAAATCCGAACAATTAGATAAAACCATCCAAGAAATCGGGGCTGAAATTTATCAGCAAGCAGCACAGGCAGCACAAGCTCAACAAGAAGCTGAACAAGCTGCAGGCAATGCTGGTCAACAACCAACTGATGATGATGACACCATCGATGTTGACTTTGAAAAAAAATAAGTAAATACTAATTAGCTACAAAACAATATACAAGTATATTACTTAATTATAAATTGTTAAGTTAAACCCTATGACTTGATACGGGACAGATTAGTTAAGGAAATTAACCTTAGCTAATTTTTTTTTATCGAATATTAAATTAAAAGGGGAAATGAAATGGCAGATAAACGAGACTATTATGAAGTTTTAGGCGTTGACAAAAACGCTGACAAAAAAACTATTAAAAAAGCTTACAGAAAGCTTGCAATGAAATATCATCCAGATGTAAACAAAGATGATCCAGATGCCGAAGAAAAATTCAAAGAGTTAAGTGAAGCTTACGGTGTTTTATCAGATGATGATAAAAGACAAAGATACGATCAATTTGGACATGCCGGTATGGAAGGATTTAGTCAAGAAGACATATTCAACAACATAAACTTTGAAGATATATTTAGAGGTTTCTCCTTTGGTGGAAGTCAAGGTGGATTTGGAAGTATTTTTGAAGACTTGTTCGGCGGTGGATTTGGAGGCTCTCCTAGAAATGCCTATGCAGGTAGAGACCTTATGCAAACCATCGAAGTAACCCTAGAAGAAGTTGCCAGTGGTGTTACCAAAGATTTAGACATCAGACATCAAAAATCTTGTCCTCATTGTCATGGAAGTAGAGCAGAACCTGGTAGTGACGTAAAAACCTGTACTAACTGTAACGGTTCAGGACAGGTTCGTCAGGTCCAAAATACTCCTCTCGGACAATTTTCTACAGTGTCTGCATGTCCACAGTGTAATGGGGAAGGTAAAATTATTGAAACTCCATGTTCAGAATGTAAGGGCAGAGGTCTAACACCTACAACCAATAAAATTTCAATCCCGATTCCTGCAGGTGTAGAAACAGGCAGTAAACTCAGAGTTTCAGGAGAAGGTGACGATGGTATAAATGGTGCTCCTCCTGGTGATTTATATATTACTATAAAAGTGTTACCTCATGATTTATTCATGCGTGACGGCCAACATTTATACTATGATTTACCGATTAGTTATGTACAGGCCTGTTTAGGTTCAGAGGTAGAAGTTCCTACTATTGATGGAAGTAGTGCAACTGTAAAAATACCTGCCGGTACTCAAAGTGGAACAACATTTAAACTTCGAGGAGAAGGTATTAAACATGTGAATTGGTCAGGTAAAGGTAATTTATATGTTAAAACCCACGTAGTTGTTCCTAAAAAATTATCCGATAAACAGAAAGAAATACTGGAAGAATTTGCCAGTGTTAGTGGTGAAGAAATTTCACACGTAAAACAAGGCTTCTTTGATAAAGTTAAGGAATCTTTAAAATAATTAAGCCTTCATTCCCTTTTTTTAATTTTATTTTTATGTGATTTTATGATTATTAAAGATGAAAATATCTTTATTGACATTTTGATTAATGGAAAAAAATTTTATAAACTTAATCTCAGAGAGGTTGAAGAACTATTATCAGAATATAAAAATATTGATTTAAAGAGTAAAGAAATAGTTGATATACCTAATTGTTTTGCTTATTTTTGTAGTGATATTGAAAATAATGAATTCATTTGTAAAATTTACAAAACTTCGTTCGGATTAGATAGATGGATCATGTTAATGAAAGATGATTATGAAGGTTATGCATTGTATGAAAATCCGGAAAATCATGAATATGAATTAGCATGGTATCATTCCAGCCTTGAAGAACCTTTAGATGAAAATGAAGAGAAAAAAAGGATTACTTGTTACATACCAAGTACAAATAATTAAAAATGATGAACAACTTAAATTAATATATTAATAAATAATGGTGATAATAAATGGCATATGATGCAGAAGTATTAGTAATAGGATGTGGAAACGTTCTTTTTAAAGATGATGGATTTGGACCGGCAGCAATAAACAAACTTGAAGAACAATTAGAAGAAAGACCTTTACCACCAAATACAATGACTATTGATGCTGGTACAAGTGCTCCTCATTACATATTCTCCCTACCAAATCCAATGTGGAAAAAAATAATTATCCTGGATATAGCTGACTTTGGTGGAAAACCTGGAGATATTAAAATATTAAGTAAAGAAGATGTACCTCAAGGAAAATATCAAGACCCACATTCAGTATCTGTAGCAGATCCTTTAGATGAATTAGGAGAAGTAGAAATAGTTATTATTGCATGTCAACCAGAAAAAGTATCTTCACCATTTGTTGAATACGGAGTATCTGATAGTGTTGCTGAAGCAATTCCAAAAGCACTAGACATAGTATATGAAGAAGTTATTATATAACTTCATTAACACTTTCTTTATAGTTTACAGTACCGTACTGTCCTCCCCGCCCAGGAATAACATCCAGATTATTTGTTCTGTAAGCCTGAATGATACTGGCTAATTTTTTATCAATAATTGCAATTTTTTCTACAGGTATGTTAATCAATACATCGATTTCGTTTGAAAACTCTTCTATCAACTGATTATACCTTGTCTGGACATATTTTGTTGTTACACCTTTGTCATGAACAGTACTTAACAGTTCTGCCAGAGGAAGAACATATTGATAGTGTGGTCTATTTTTTGGATGTTTACCTTCTGCAAGTGTAGATAATTCATCTATTCGAGATTTTACACCTTTTTTTATTTGTCCTCCACAACTGCATTTCATATTATTATTCTGAGCATCTTTTATATCATACAACTTATAACACTTTATGCAGCCAGTTTCATGATATTTTCCCATGCGGGGGTTAATACCATAATTTTCTAATATTTTGTCAGATCCAATAGCTTTCTTTATTGCCTTAAAAGATAACTCGCTTAAGTCTATTTTATTAAATTCCCTTCCAATTCTATGTGGCCATGGAGAATGTGAATCTGAATTTGTTAGAAATGGATAATCATGCAACTCTTCAATTGTATCTGCAAGAATTGTATCACTTGATAATCCCAATTCTACAAAGTCAACTTTTTGACCGTAACATTCCTCAATTGAATCGTAAGTTTTGAATATTCCTGTCCATGGTGTAAATATATGTGCAGGTCCTACAATACAATCATAATCCTTTGCTATATCAATAATTTCTGAAGCATGCATTCTAATTTTAGGCCTGCCGTCTGCATCCATATTTTTAACAATGAATTCATCCCGCATCTGCCATGCCACTTCCAATGATGGTATAATAAGCAAATGATGTATTCTTTCGTTATCTTCTACTTCTGTTGTAGTAATAAAATTAGTTGATACTCCTTCAATATTGGTTTTATAGATTCCCGTATCATCCATAGGGGTTAGTTGATCTTCTAATTCCTCAAGCCATTTGGAATGTAAAGCATCACCGGTGGCTATGAGATTTAATCCTTTTTTCATTGACTCAACAGCCATTGTTTCAGGATTCATATTTTTAGATGTTGCCATAGAATATTTACTATGTACATGTAAATCTGCATTAATTATCATATAATCACAAAAATAGTAAAAAAAGGGAGAAGAATAATTATCCTATGTATTGTAAATCGTCTTGATTTTGAACTTGCTGTTCCATTACATGAGGTGGTATTTTTTGAGATGCTTCAATTCTTTGATTGATTAAATCTATTTGTTCTTCAATTTCATCAAGTGGAATTGTGAATTTTAATAATTCAAACAGTACTAATAAAACTGCTTTAGCTGCACTGGCATCGACAAAAAATCCGGGTGTTTCTCCCATTAAACAAGTGGCAGGTATGTCTCTTTCTTCTGCATAATATAATAATAATCCTGATGCTCCTATAATTGCTCCACCTTCATCTTTTCTGATGGAAGTGCTGTTCAATTGAATTACTTCATCAAGTGATTCTTGATTATTTGCTGCAACAAATACTCTGTTATCTTTTACTAATTCACCAGTACCTAAACCACCAAGTGTAAATATTTTTTTAGCACCTAAATCTTCAAAATAATCAATTAATACTTTACAAATTTCTGTTTGTCCTTCAAAATCAGAACCTTGAGTATTTCCGGTGAGTAATATTAAATCATGTTTATCTTCGCCAAAATCTTTTAAATAGTAAAATTCATTTTTCATGTGTTCAATTAAACCATTTTCTTTCATAGTTACTTGTGGTGGGAAATAATCTGATTTTAATTCAGCGAATTTTATTGCTTCTGCCTGTTTAATTATCTGATCTACTACAAATTTACCTACAAAACCTATACCAGGTAATCCTTCTAATACTATTGGATCTTTTATGTCAAAATCTTTAATTTCTTTAATTATATTTTCTCTTACCATATTATTTCTCACCTTGTTCTTGTTGTTTTTTCAAGATTCTCCTATATTTTCCATATTTGTCTTGTGGAGAATATCTTGCTGGAAATATTACTCCAGTTTTTTCATTACAATCAGGACATATTTCTTGTAATGTGTACTCTTTACACTTGTTGCAACGTTTCATCTGAAATTTCATATTATTATATTTAACTACTATTAACTTAAATTTGTACTATTTTAACTAAAGTTACACTTGCAATATATGTCTAAAACAATAAATATCATTAAAACTGTGACATGAATTCTGCAAGTTCATCTTGAATTTTATTTAACTGACTTGAACCAATATGTCCAATATATGAATTATAAATAATCAGTTTTGAATCATTAATTAATCCATTCATTGGAATTGCATCCAACTCCGGAGGGAAATATTGATCTTCGTATATTGCAATTATCAATGTACGGGCAGTTATATTAGAAACTTCATTTGATAAATCATAATTAATGGATGCTTTATTTCTATAATAAGCATCATAAACATTTTCCTCAGAATCTTCAACTGCAAATTCATCCATAAAGTTATTTATCTCTTCTTTAGACAAATCCATATAATACTGTCTGGATAATCCAAAAGAGTACATTGCTTTACTTGATAATTTAAGAGAACGTTTAAGTTCTTTATCCGGATTGTTAAAATTAGGATCAGATTCAATGATATCGTTCATTACTTTACCTAAAATGTAATTTTGACCCCCAACCTTATAACTACTGACCAAGGATATTAAAAACTCAATATCATCAGGATATTTTGATGCCCATGTTAATGCTTCAAAACCTCCCATCGAATTACCTATAAGACCTAAAGGTTTTTTAATTTTAAGTGCCTGTTTTAAAAACTTTTTATTAAAATTTACCATATCCAATACTGTATACTCAGGATATTTATTAAATAGTTTTGAGGTACTTGGACTATTGGTTCCAGGAGTTCCAAGAGTAGACAATGAAACAAAGAAAAACTTATCTGTATCAAATGGCAATCCTTTTCCAACTGCCTCTGAAATTCTCTTAATTGAAGCATAATTTCCACTTGTTCCATGGAAATATATTATTGCATTGTTAATATTACCTTCCTCATCATAAGATGGAGTTCCAAATGTTAAATATTCAACTGTTAAATTTTCCAAGGTTGTTCCATTTATAAAAGTAAAATCATCTAAAGTATAATATTCTGGATTAATAGATTCAATTTCCATAAAATTCCTCAAAATTAGTTAATTGATAAATAAAATATTTAAAAAAAAGTAATTATAGAAATGAAATTAATCATCTAATTCACGATGGAAACTACCTTCTCCATCATTTTCTTCAATCATTTCTATACATTTTTCAGCTGATTCTCTTAATATTTTTTCAGCTGTTGGGTAATCTTGTGCTGTTACCATCACTCTGTATTTAGGTGCTCCCACACATTGAACTTCAACGTTCTCTGATTCTATAGATTCTAAAGCTTCAATGATTATCTCTACACCATTTGGTTTATATGAGGTTATATCTACATAACCAGTGATTTGCACTTCTGGAGTTGAAATATTTTTCTTAGCTACATCAGTTATAGTTTTTGCCCATAGTTCATCGACATCTATTGCTAATAAAACTTCTTCACCCTCATCAGAAGCTAACTCAAATCCTTCATATAAGTCTCCGAATTCATCCATTATTAGATATCCAACTTCTTCGTATGCTTCATCTAAAGTCTTATTTATAGATTTAGCGGATATTTCTAATAATTTTTCAGCTTTTTGTTCTATTTTCCATTGTTGAATTCTTCTAGTCCTTTGATCTTCACGAATACGTTTTAATGAAGCATCAACATGACCTTTTTTAGGATTTACTCTAAGTACACGTGCTACTATTTTTTGGTTTTCTCTTACATAATCTCTTATATTTTTTACCCAACCAGAAGAAACTTCAGAAATGTGAATAAAAGCTTCTTTTCCTTCATATTCTTCTAATTTTGCAAATGCACCGTAACCTAATACTTTATGAACTGTTCCAACAATTAGATCACCTTCTTCAGGCCATTCTTTGTTCATTCTAACCATATAATCACCTGGAATAGTAATCTTGTTGTATTTAATCTAGTAGTTTAATACTTCTACAATTTGTGCATAAATTTTAGAACGTCCACCTTTTGGTTCAACTAATGTTTTACCACAGATGACACATTTTACAGTGGATGCTGCGTGGTCAAATATTACTTGATGATTTTCACAATCCCCACATTTGACTTTTAAAAAATTACTTTGTTGTTTAGCCATTGAAAGTTCCTCCATAAATTATTTTAAGATTAGTTTGATACGAATTCAACTTTTCCTGCACGGAAACCTGTACCTTTAATGTGTGCTTTTCCACATTCTTTACATTTGTATCTTAAGTCTAATTTTTTAACAGGTTTACTTCCTGATGGTAATGGCCTTGGGTAACCTCTGTAACCAGCAGTTACACGTCTGAACTGACGTTGACCCCATTTTAATTCGCTTGCTTTTCTTCTTTTTGATGTGTGTACTTCGTGTACTGTGTGTTTTTTACATTTTGGACAGTAAGTCCTTCTTTCTCGTGGTATTTTCATCTTTTCACCTCGTTATTTATAAAATTAAATTGTACAATTTAATTGATGTTTAAAGTAATAATACTTTAAAATTCGATAAAATATTTGAATAAATTATTTCCTTTAAATTTATTCTTTAAAAATATTAATACAAATAATTGTATTATTTACACTAAAAAGCTTATATAAAGCCACATAACTGATTCTATGACTTTAGCTTTATGTATAACTAGTTAATCCTAATTGTTCGTTAAATGTAGAACAATCAATAATTTATCTATATTATATTATGTTAATCATCTATATTTATAATTTAGTATTAAAAAAAAAGTAATGTGAAATATTATTCTATGATATTAATAACATCATTTTTACACAATATTTCAACAATAGATTTTGGTAGTAAAACAATATCATCTACCAAAAATGGACCATAAGTTTTTTCATTTTCATCAAGAATATCTGTGATAATTTCTTGCTTGAATTCAACTAATTCAACATCTTTTAACACAACTGCTTCATTATCTGTCTCAATTGTTGTTTCATTAATGTCTTTTTGAACTTCCAACTCATTCTCATTTTTAGTTTCGGACTCTTTTTCAGGTATATTCTGTAATACTACAGAATCCTCTTTAGGAGGTTTAGGACCCTTAAAAGGTGTAGATATATCTCTTTTTACTGGTTGTACTGGGTTATTGTTTTCATCCAATAAAACATCATCAGGTGCTTGACCAAACATCATCGCAATTTGACTTTCATCAAGAAGTGGAGGTTTAGGTTTTGATGATTTTTTAGGACTTGCAATTTCTGTTTCATTCTCTTTAGTTTCGGGAGTTTTTTCATCAACAGAAGAAACATCATCTTCAACTTTTGTTTCTTCATCAATTTTCTTTTCAATCTTTTCTTCTTTAATTTCCTTTTTAGGCTTAAAACCGATTTTAGTTTCATTAGATTGATTATTTATTATGATTTTTTCCATTAAATGTTCACGATGACTTACCATCATGTCAACAATTTTTCTATAAAACTCTTCCTCTTCCGGAGTGGTGTTATAAGGTATTACATCATATAATTCAGAGTCATTTTTATGTCCTTTAAAAATATCATGAGATTTTTGAACATTTGTCGCAGCTGTACTGACGATTTTAAACTCACGTCTTTCACAAATTTCCGTTGTTATCCTTTGAGCATCACGTAATTGGTATGCTTCTAATGATAGAGGATTATTGTTAACCCTTTTTAGCAATTCTTGAAGATAATTAGAAGCATCATTATAGAAAGAATCATCTATTTCAGATAAAGTACCTGTAGTTCTTTCTTTCTTCTGAATATCCCTTAATTTTTGAAAAAAAGTATCCAATTATATTTCCCCTATATTAGTTAAATCTATAATTACAAAAGATAATAGAGAGAGCATTATTCTTCTTCTATTCTAGGAGCTAATAAAAATGATAATTCTCCTTCATCATTTAATAATTCTAAAACTAAAGTTAATGGCATGTCATCCCCTAATTGAACATAGGTTTTATCAGCGAATTTTTCTGCTTTTAACATTTCTTTAATATTTTCAATAGCATAAATTGCTTTTGCAGTTTCAGAAATTTTTTCACCGTGTAAATATTCAACTTTTGCATCAGCAAAATCTCCAACTGCTTCTAATGTAAGATTATCTTCATCCACATTGAATGATACTCTGTCTGCAACTATTTCAATATCTTGAATAGCTTCTTTTAATGTTGAGATAGGTATTGAAATATTTACAGGATATTCTATTTGTGGTTGTGCTGGTGTATCATATTCCAAATCAATGAGTTTTACTTTGAATGTTTTCTTAATTGCACCTTCAAATGTTATTATGAGACTTCCTGCATCAACAGTCAATTCCATAACATCATCGGATTTGGATCTTTTAAGTACTTTCATTAATTCTTCAGTATCTAAATTTAATTTAATTGGTTTATCACATTCATAAATATCAAATAAAGATTCTTTTAATTCTAAATGAACATATGTGATATGACTTCTATCAATTGCATTCAATCTAAGTCCATCTGAATCTACTTCTATTTGTACTTCGTCAACGATTGATGATATTGCATCAAAACTTGTTTTAAAAATGCTTGGGTCACTTAATACTAGTTTGAACACTATGCCATACTCTCCTTAAAAATGAATTTTTTGATTATAATTAATGTTTTAGTAAAAGTTGGTAATAAATTTTATTAACTTTAGATATTGATATAAAAAAAAGTTCTATAAAACCAGTTAAATTTAAAATTAGTTTGTAGTTGAAGTTTAATTATTAATCTAAGAAATATATTACTCACATAATCTCTATTTCTTATTATTATGTTCTTTTTCTGAATCAGAATCGTCTATATCATCCATTACATTAGATAAATTATTTAAACCAACCATATTCATAAGTTCTTTGTAGAAAGCTAAGATAATTATTATTATACCTAAAAATATTAAACCAAATGCTATAGATTCATGTTCCCCATACATAACATGATCGGAAACCCTAACAACATCATTCATTGCTTGGAAAATACCTATAAGAGCAACAATCAAACCTAAAACAATCATAATAATTTTAGACACGGATATTTTACTAATTCTAATTTTTGGGAATAAATTAGATTCCTTAATTTTTTCCGTATCAAATTGATTAAGTAATGGAACACCATCGCTATCAACTTTAACGTTGTCAATTATTTTAGTATCATCATCAATTGTTTTCTTAGATTTTGATTTTTTAACTGGTTTATTTATTTTAGATTTTGATGGTTTTGAAGGCTTTGAAGGCTTTGAAGATTCTGATTTAGATGGTTTTAATTTAGATAGAAAACCTAATTTATTTTCATCCTTTTTAGTTTTAATTTTTGTATCTTCTACAGAATTTTTAATATTGTTAACATCAACTTCATCAATAGTTTCCATTAATGAGTTCTTTTCATTAATAATATTACCTGTATTAGAATTAGATTGAGATGCCAAATCTGAACCTTCTATGATTT
The DNA here is from genome assembly GCF_016282985.1 of Methanosphaera sp. GTDB lineage: Archaea > Methanobacteriota > Methanobacteria > Methanobacteriales > Methanobacteriaceae > Methanosphaera. The sequence goes on along the minus strand of NZ_JAEELZ010000144.1, from coordinate 2,058 downwards.
TACCACTTGTACTATCATATTCAGGAACAGTTTCTAAATCAGATTGTTCAATTTCATCAAAAAAGTCTTTTTCGGTCTCTATACTTGTAAAATCTTCATCAAACACATTTAGTTCATCGAAAGGATCTACCTCATTTTGATCAAAAGTATTAGATTTTTTATTTTTTTCTGCCATGACAAGTCACTTAACCGAAATTATTAAAATAAAATTTATTAATGATATTATTTTAATTTTTTAATAATAAATAATTTACTATTATAGAATAAATTTAAAAATAAATTAATAAAAAAAGTTCATACGATTAGAAATTAATCGTATTCACGCCAAGTATAATCACATTCCGTGCATCTGAAAAATCGAGTTTCAGATTCATCAGCACTTCGTGTTTGTTGTAACCACCAAAATGCTAATTTATTGGAACATTTTGGACAAATAACTTTTATTGTCGGTAAAGTTTTCACGTTACCATCTGTAACAATTATAGTATCTTCTTTATCAACTTTTTCTGACACTTCATATTGTTTTTTAGATTCTTCAGTTACTAATTTTTCATATCCACATGCATCACATGAGAACTTACCATCTTTTGGAAATAGTACTTTTCCACAGTCTGGACAAAATTCCATTTATAATCATTATCTCCTTAATATTTGTTTTGTTCTTACATAACTATTTGTTAATAATATAAAATATATTTAATCATAATATTCCCGAATCTTTCAAAATTTCATTATGATCAAATGCTAACTTCATATTTTTTAATTCACTGATGTCAATAAATTTTGCATCTTTTGCATCGGAATCACTTTTAAGTGTTCCACCTATTATTTTAGATAAAAAAGCCACCGTAACAGTATGTCCTCTAGGATCCCTATCAGGATCAGAGTATACTCCTACCAATTTAGTTAATTCAATATCCAATCCTGTTTCTTCTTTTGCTTCTCTAACTGCTGCATCTTCAACTTTTTCACCATATTCCACAAACCCCCCAGGTATTGCCCAATGGTCTTTAAATGGGTTGTTAAGACGTTTAATTAGAATGACTTTATTATCCTCTATAATTATAGTATCTACTGTTAATGCAGGATTTTTATATTTTGTCATAGAATCAGTCTTATTAATAATAATTTATGTAATTTTAAAAAAATTTTAAAAAATAGTTAATAGAATAAATCATTATGTTTATTCGTTGAAAGCATCAGTTAATGCTTCTTTAAATTCATTTGCTTCTGATTTAACTGTTTCTGCAGCAGTGGTTAATGATTGTTGAGGATTTGAACTAACTACTTCAAATTCTGGTTGTCCAATTAAAGGATGAGTAATATCATATGCAGCTGCACTTACTTCCTCTTGTGACATTAATCTTTTTCTTAATATGTTACAAATTGTGTGACTTTCACCAGTAATTTCCAATACTACATGTTCTTCATCATTTCTTAAATATTTCATTGTTTAAATACCTCCATAATTACTTGATATGTTACGTGAATCTATTTTTCCACATTCACATATTAATTTATGAGTCTTTTCATCCATTTTCATAAATTTACGACAATTTACACACATTGCCTTTATTACACCAGTTTCTTCTTCAGATGTACTTAAGTCAATATATTCGGAGCCATATATGTTTACTACTTTAGCTTCTACAATATCGCCTATTTTAAATAATTCATGAAGTGAAGAAACAAAATCTTCATTAGTCTTTGATATATGAATAAAACCTTTATAACCTGTTACTATTTCACGAGGATTATCTTTTATCATCTTAATCGTGACTAGTGCTTTATTCTGTTTTACTTCCGTAATATGACCAATAACATAATCTCCTACTTTAAGAGAACTTGGAGGATTAATAGAGGATATTGAAATTGTTTTTTCATCATCATCAATTTTTATTCTCCCAGTAATACTTGCTTTTATATTTCCATCCTCAACATAAGTCCAACTTGATGGAATATACTCTTCATAAGTACATAAAACTTCTCCCAGTAGTACTAAGTCATTATCTTTATGATACATGATTACATTACCCGAATTTTTCAGAATTGTATAAT
>NZ_JAEELZ010000143.1 GCF_016282985.1 Methanosphaera sp. | reverse complement strand
TAAGAAAAACATTAAAGCTTATTCATCGTTATGGTCATGGGTTTACATGTATTACCAAATCAGATTTAGTTCTGAAAGACCTTGATTTACTTAAAAAAATCAACGATGAATCAAAAGTAGTTATACAGATGACCCTCACCTGTATGGATGATGAAATAAGTAGATTAATCGAACCTAATGTATGTCCAACTTCAAGACGCATAGAAGTACTGGAAATACTAAAACAGGAAAACATCCCTACTGTTGTCTGGCTTTGTCCAATTTTACCGTACATAACTGACACTAAAGAGAATATATCCTCAATAATAGATGCCTGCATTAAGGCTGATGTTAAAGGAATAATTTGTTTTGGCATGGGTATGACCCTTAGAGATGGAAACAGGGAATATTACTATAAAAAACTTGAAGAGAATTTCCAGGGAATAAAGGAAGTATATGAAAAAGAGTTTGGAGATAGTTACAGTATAAGTAGCCCGAACAATAAAGAATTAATGAAAGTATTCTATCAAAAAACAAATGAACATAAAATCATGAATAAACCCGATGAAATATTCGAGTATCTACATGACTATCCTAAAAAAAGAAAAAGTAAACAGACAACATTATTTTAATAAGAAACAATGTTAATTAAAACAATAATTTAATAGAAATGATGTTAAATTTTATTCACAACTGCAACTTTAATCAAAGCATTGGATTTATTAAAAATAACATCTTTCTTCTTAACCAACATTTATTGTTCAATAATTGAGAAAACTTTCAAGAGTATCATTCGAATTACAGTCCAATCAATTAATAATCTGTTGAAATATTAATTGTTATGTTTGTAGGTTTTTTTCCACAATTTGGACAAATCTTATTATTGATATCGTTTTCATATCCACAGTTAACACATTTAACAGTAATTTCATACTCTACAACAGGATTTTCGTCAAAACCCTGATTACTTATGAATCCCACAAATTCCCCACAGTGAGTACACCACTCATAATCAATATCCTCAAGGAAAGCATCACAATTAGGACAATAATCATCTTCATCGGATAATTTGTTCCCGTTCTGGTCTACACGCATTTTTTCACCATCAGTATAATTTCTTTCTTTTTGAATAGGCTTGCAATCTTTTCTTCTCAACTTTTTTATAATCGTCATCAGCATACTTATTTTTTTGTCTGTTAGTTCTGCCTTCAGGAATAACTGTTAACAAATCTATAGTATTGTTATGACAGGCAAAGATTACCCGAATTTCCTTATATTCTTTATTCTTTGGTGCGGAAAACACTACTTCATACTCTCCAGGACCACTGGTATCATACCTTACCGGCTCTTCATACAGAATAGTATCAACTATGAATTCCCTTGAAATTCTGTATTTATTTAATCTTTGAATAAAATGCGTATTTTCAAAGTTCCATTCTATAGTTCCCGTATCCCCTATTAAAAATCTATCAAATACATCCATACTAATTTTCCCAATATTTATTAAAATTTAATTAGATTATTCATCTCTTAATGCTGCAACTGTTGACTCTTTAATATCATCTTCAGAAACTTTTATAGAGAATGATTTTTTAACTTTTCCACCACCGGAAATAATGAGATGATTCATATAATTGATTGTGGTTTCAACACCACTAGAACCGGTAGTACAAAATGTAACAACTTTAACTCCACCAAAATCATTTTCTCTTATAAACTGTAATATTGCTGGTGTTGGTTTGGAAGCCCATACAGGTGTTCCAACATATACTGTATCATAACTTTTAAGATCCACTTTATCATATTCAATATCTGTAGTTTTTTCTCTGAATGCATCGAACCCGCCTTTCAGATAACCTAACGGTCCGGATCTGTTCTTTTTATCTTTAATTTCCAATAAGTCAGCACCAATTTCTTCTTTAATTGTTTGTGCAGCGAGTTTTGTGTTTTCTGTTCTTGAATAATATACTACTAAATCAGTCAATTCTATTTCACCTTTGATTATTTAATTCTTATACTCTATTAAGATTTTCTCTTTTATTTCTTAAAACTTTTTCTTCAGTTTTTTCATATATCTCCTGAAGATGATCTATAATTGCATTTTTATTTTCCGGAATCCTACCAAAAAAATGGATACTATTAGAATCATTTGTTGCATCAATAAACGTATCCACATCCAATCTTTCTAAAAAACATTTCAACTCAAGAATTTTTTCTTTTTCTTTTGATTCTATGAATTTTTCCTCTTTAATATCCTTAAATAACTGTGTATTCTCAAATACCGTTAATCCGTTTATCATTATTCTTTCAGGATGTAACTTATTGATAACATCAGCCGTTTTTATTGCATGACTAAAACCGTAATCATGTCCTCCAAGACCATTTAGAAATATCAGAGTATAACTAAGTTCTGCTTCATCCATTTTGGATAATTGTTCAATGATATCATCAGATTTATAACCCTTATTCATGTAATCCAGCAAGTAATCATCACCAGATTCCATGCCGAAAACAATTGAACTATATCCAACCTCTTTTAATATTTTCAATTCTTCTAAAGTCTTATTTTTTAGATTATCAATTCGTGCATATCCACCAATACTCTGTACAAATGGCAAATATTCATGGATTAATGAAGCAATTTCGTATAATTTATCAAAACTTAAAGAAAATGGATCTGCTCCCTGTAACCAAATGCGTTTAAACGAATATGAATTATTCCTTAATTCTTCCAGGTCTTCAGTTATTTCATCAACTGGTGAAACAGAATATTGAATATTCCTATAATAACTGCAAAAACTACAGTTATTATGACTACAAGCTGTTGTAACCTGCAAAAATTTACTTCTTGCCTCATAAGGTGGTCTGATAATCCTGCTAGCAAAGTGCATAGATAAACTCCATAATAACTATTGAATAGCTTCCGTTGACCAGTCAGGATTTTTAATCATTGCCCGACCGACACCAATTAAATCAGCAGCATTTTCTTCAAGTAACTTTTCTGCTTCAGATGATGTTTTAATTCCACCAGTAAGAATTACAGGCACGTTAACTCCACTTTTGGCAGCAATACTTAATTTTTTGAAATAACCTGGTTCATCACTTTCAGGACTGTTATACATGTGTAATCCACCGGAAATGTCAATTATATCTGCACCGGCTTCCACAAACTTTTGGCAGGCAAGTGGTATGTCTTCGATTTGACTTCCTTCTTCTTCATAGTCATATGCACCCAATCTTATAGCAATAATGAATTCTTCACCAATTTCTTGCCTGATTGCCCTGATAATTTCACATTGAAGTTTTGTTCTTCCTTCGATGGTAGCACCTGTGTATTTGTCTGTCCGTTTATTAGTTATTGGTGAATAAAACTGATTTAATAAATATATATGTGCGGAATGTACTTCTACACCATCAAATCCTGCCTCTTTAGAACGTATAGCTGCCTTTAGAAAAGATTCCCGGATTCTTTCAATATCCCCAGATGTCATTTCAACAGGATTTTCTTCATCCAATTTAATGCCACTTGGAGATATGGCTGCCAAACCAGTATGTTTGGCTCGTGCTCCGGCATGAGCCAGTTGTGTTAAACAAACTGAACCTGTAGCATGTATGGCATCACTTAATTTTTTTAATCCGCCAATACAGTTATCATCACATATGGATAACTGATTTTTACTGCATTTTCCTTCCGGTGATATGTAAGCATGTTCAACTATTACCAAACCAGTGTTTTGTGCTCTTTTAACATAATAATCGATTTGATCCTGTGTAACTATTCCCTGATCTGATTTTTCAGTTGCCATTGGAGGCATAACTATCCGATTTTGAAGAGTAACATTCTTAATTTTTAATTCTTTATCCAATAACATTTTTTTTCACCTGCCTATTCAAATATTAACTCGTCGACATTTTCAACCAAAAGAGAAGCCAATTCATATGTTTTAGTCATTGATTCATAAGAAAATGTTTCATATACAATTGTTGGAATACCACTGTTTACTACTGGTATTGTAATATACTCCGGGCTTGTACGATACTCAGGAGCATAATAACATAATTCTTTTATTCTGTCCAAAAGGATATTCATGTATTGAGATGATTTTTCATCAAATCCCGGTGCAAATATAAAATTGGTTTTTTCATATTTTCCTGGACCACGTTGACCTTTATTTGAGTGAATGTCAACAAAGAAGTCATAATCATTATCAATAATATGTGGTGCTACAAATTCCTGTGCTAATAATTGTCCATCCATTCTACCTTCCGTCTTTTCATCCAGTGGTCCTGAGACATTGATATTATAAATGTAGTATTGATAGTTTAATTCATCACTTTTTGAGAATATTGTTTCAAATAGTGCTCTGTGTGATTTACTTTCCAATGGATGCATTCCTATATTGTATGCAATTTTTATTTTGGATTCACGGTTACCATAAGGACCATGCAAATGTACACTTCCCAAATTATTTTCTCCCAATAAAATTGCATCATATTCTTCAGAGTTTACTTTTGCGACATCTGTTGGTTCTTCCGGATAATCTAATTTAAAAATAATATCACATCCTTATTCTAATAATTTTTTGTAGTAAGTATTTGTTTGATATAATGCACCTGCAGGATTATGTGCCAATACCCGATCTTTTGTAATAAGGGTTGTTGTAAGTGCATCAGAGTATTTGTAAAATAAACTGTCATGACCAACACATAATCCAATTACTACATTTAAGTCTGTTTTTTCATTGTTTAAAATTTTTGCCTGTAATATGGGGTTACACATTATATTTCCGGTTATTTTTGTTTTTTCTTCGTCTAATCCTGTTACTGCTGTTTTTTTCATAGCTCCAACTTTACAGGCACTGGTGTATACTTCAAAACCTTCTTTTCTTAGAATTTTTGCAAAGATTCTGCTTTCATTTAAGAGTCCAACACAGGTGGCTATACCTATTTTCTTGAAATTTAATCGTTTTGCAAATTCTATTATTTCTTCAACTCTTGTGTATTGACAGTAGAAATCTGATTCAATTTCTGCAGATATTCTTGATACTTCTTTATTGTTATCTTCATTATATAAATTGATTATTTCATCAATGTCGTTTTGTGTTAATTCTTTTGTTGGACAGAATTCAGGGTATTCTTTATCTTGGTGTTGACAGTGAACTACCCCACAGTCGACACAGGAATTTTGTATATTATTCATTTTATCCACTCGTACATTATATTAAAGTCTTTTTATTTGATGCTTTAAATAATTTATATGTATTTTATTTTAGATTTTCCCGTATAAAGCTGTTTGTTTATAATTTGATATGTTTCTATTTAATTTTATTTAAAAGCAAATTTAAGGAATTTGATTTTTCTTTAGCAAAAATTAATAAAGGTTTATATACTAAAAAAATTATATTATTATATACCCATAGGGGTATAGGTATTAATATTAATGAAAATACAAAAATAATAGAAAAACAGAATAAATTCTGTAAATTATAGTTTAAGAAAAATAGAGCAACTAAATAATATAAAACAACAGATACCTTACTCCTTAGAAAAACGAGGAGATTAACCATGACCAAATATATCAAAAATTATTATAAAATTCTTAAAGTAGACAGATATGCAGATCAAAAAAGCATAAAACAAGCATATAAAAAACTTACCCTT
>NZ_JAEELZ010000142.1 GCF_016282985.1 Methanosphaera sp. | reverse complement strand
GTTACAGTGGAAACACAAAATACAATGCATATGAAGTAAACAGTACTTTCACAGTTGGAAAACAAAACGTCATTGTAACGTATAATAAAATCAGTGATGTTAAAAAAGGAAACAACGTGACAATTACTGGTAAGTTCACGGATAATCTTGGTAAAGCAATTGCAAACAGTAATGTGAAAATTATTATTAACGGTGTCAAGTACTATGCAAAAACAGACAGTACGGGAAAATATACATTCACACAACAGTTTAGCACAACTGGAACTTACAATGTAACTATTGGATACAGTGGAAACGCAAAATACAATCCATATGAAACAAACACAACATTCAAAGTAACTGCTTAAAATAATTAAGTAATTACTTTTTAACTTTTTTTTTTATTCTTAATTTTTTTTTAAATCTTTAATCATGTATTATTTTTGATACAAATGAGTGAGGGGTCTGAAAATTAATTTTTATGATATAAGTAGTCTTGGGCATTATATGGGTATAATATTTTTTTTCAATAATTTTATTTTATTTAAAAACTATTGAAATGAGTTATTTTTAATTAATATGCTTCTGATTTCATGTAATTAAATATTTATCAATTAATTTTTCTTTAATTCTTTTATGTATATTTTTTTTAATTCTTTTTAAATAAAATGATTAAATTAATTTTATTTTTTTTAAAATTAACAATAAATATATTATTTATAAAAAACTAAAATAAAACCAGTGTATTATTTTACAATAATTACACATGAAAAAATTATTAATATCAATATGGAGTTTATATAATGAATAAAAAAATTATTTCATTATGTATAATACTCTTTATTATGATTATGTGTACAACTGTGAATGCAAACGATGTTTCAACGACGGACGCAATTACAAATATTACTGATAATAATATTAAAGATAATACAAGTTTAACAAATACGGCAGGTGTTGAAGTTCAAGCAAATGTCCAAACGACAACATCACATGATAACATAACAAACAATGAAATAAATACAAAACTGGAAACAAATAATGAAAAACAGGATGTACAAACTAATGCACAAAAGGATTTAATAGTTAAACATAATTCGTCAACTGTTAAAACTGATACAGAGCAAATCCAAAAATTGACAGGACTAAATATTACTGGTATTATTACAACAGCATATGATAAAACCAATAAAATTTATGCTCCTGATGAAGATGAAGGATTTGTGGCTGCAGGAGCAAAAATTACTTTATATGATGAAAGTACAGGTAAACGTATTGGAACTACTCTTTCAGATATTAATGGATATTATCAATTCTTAAACTTATCTGAAGGTTATTATTCCATGGAATTAGAATATGGGACATATGCAAAAGGTGAAGAAGCTATTCACTTATTAGATTCATTAGAATTTAATTATATTTTTGTACCTGATTTGGTTATAATTACATTTTCAGGAGATTCTTCTGGAAGTGGTCAAAGTGAAAAAATCAATTACTTAAGTCTTATGAGTGATAGATTTTTATTCTTGGAAAGTTATGAACTTAATAGTTCTTATGACAGATCAGGCCAATGGATGGTTGAAAGTGCTAATTTCATCTTAGTTGATATGTATTCTGTTGGAAACGGATTTGGAATTAATGATGATATAATAGCTAAATCAACTGCATCAAGAAACAATCATATAGCATATGTATTTGGTCTTTTTGACGAAAGTTTATTAAAAGGACCTTTAGGTAATTGGGGTTTTCTTCAGAATAATCCTCATGATGTACAAAACACCATTGTTGGTTCATATTGGCAAACTTTATCCATATCTGATTCTCCAATCATAAAAAGAAATATGGAAAACCTCTTTAGTTATATAAAGTATATACTTGGTGAAACTAAGGTAGATCCTACTACTGTTGAAGGTGGTCAACCGTTATTACTTTCAAATTCTTGGGGATTATATTATCCTGGTTATGAAAACGATGTAAAAACTCCAAGTCCTGATACAATTATGGGCTGGATATACTCAAATCCAGGATATAATCATGATCATTCAGGTAGTTTAAACTGGATGACTGATGATTATTCCAAATGGAATTTAGAAAACAATAATCCTACAAAAATATTCAGAGACTTTGAAGATTGGTATGATACCCATAAAAAAGAATATGATAGTCCTTTCATAGTAATTTCCACTTATTATAGGGGTGGATCAGTAGTAGATGCATTAATAAAAGAATATGAAAAACAGGGAAGAGCTGTATTCAGTATTTATAAAACCACATCTGAACAACCGGATATGACAGCTCTCTTAGAAATTGCAGGTAACAAATCTGTAGTGCATAGGGGAGTTTCAGCAGTAAGTTATATGTACTGGTGGACAACAGGTTATGCAGATAGAGGTGGAAATTACACAATTAATGCATATAAAAATTTAAACGTATCTTTAATTAATGCATTAAAAGATATTAGTTATTTTAGTTATGAAAGCCAATACGGTCCACAAAATGAATGGACTGCAGCAGTAACTATGCCTCAATTCGAAGGAGTTTTCGGAGCATTACCTGTATCATACATAAATGAGAATAAAGAAACTGTTGTTATTCCTGAAGGAATTGCTAAACACGTTCAATTAACAAACGGTTGGGCAAAACTAAGAGAATTAAATAATTCTGATAAAAAATTATCCTTATTGGTTTATGGTTATCCTCCAGGAAAAGCAAATATAGGTGCATCATTTTTAGATGTTTTCCAAAGTATTCATGATTTCTTTGAACATTTATATGATGAAGGTTATGATATTGGAATGAACAAAAGCGAAATTCCTACTACTGAACAGTTTAACAACATAATATCTGACTTCAGTAACAAAGGATTGTGGGCTGAAGGGCTACTTGATGCATATGTAATAAGTAATTATGATACGTTGGTTGAAAATGGACAATTAGTTTCAAAAAGTCAATATTTCAAATGGTACAATGAACTTCCTACTGAACTTCAGGAGCATGTAATAAAATCTTGGGGTGATGGGTTAGGAAACGGGTCCATGATTTATCGTGAAAAAGCTGAAATAAACAAAACAGTTTTCAGTAAGTGGTTAAGTAAATTATCAGAGAACTATCAAGATGAATTTATACATTACTGGAATTCAACAGATAGAAAAATAATATTATCTGAAGATTCAGAATCATTTTTAGTGAATAAAACAGAATTCTATAAATGGTTAATGGATTTACCTAATAATTTACAAAAAGCATTCAATGATTCAGTCGGATCCAGTATATTGAACGAAACTAAGTATAGGGATGAAGGATACTTTGTAATTCCGGGTGTACATTTTGGTAATGTTTTCTTAAGTGTTCAACCTATGAGAGGTTGGGAATCACAGATGGATTTCCACACATCTGATTTATCTCCACCTCAACAATATATTGCATATTACAAATATCTCAGTGAAGTTTATAAAACAAATGCAATTATTCACTTAGGTACTCACGGAACGTTAGAATGGTTACCTGGAAGAAGTTTAGGATTACAATCTACCGATTGGCCTTTCCAATTAACAAGTACTCCAATTGTTTATCCATACATAGTTTCTAACCCTGGGGAAGGTATGACTGCAAAAGAAAGAAGTTTTGCTCAAGTACTTACTCACATGACACCTGTTACTGCATCAACATCACTTTATGGTGATTATGTAGAACTTAACGATGCAATATCAAGGTATGATAACAATAAAAAAGCAGGGGTTGAAGATAACTTAAATTATTATAAAGAATTAATACTAAATCTTACCGAAAATTTAGGTTATGATCAACCAGATTATGTAACAGTTTCAAACTATTTGAATGATTACAATATAGCTTTAGGTAATGAGGATGAAAATGCCACACAAGAAGCTAAGAAAAAACTTATTCAAAAAGCCACAATTTTAGGATTTGTAATACCTGAAGGAGAAGGTTTTGAAGAAGAATTAGAAAAATTAGTAACCTATTTAAATAGTTCAAAGGCATTTGATGAATGGTTAGCTCAAATTCATGACGATCTCGAAAGAATGTCTACAGATAAAATCAACTATGGTATGCATACACTTGGAAGAATCTGGAATGACACTGAAATGATTACAGGAGTAACATCCATCGTATCTTCAAGAACGGAAATTCTTGAACATATAATGAATATGTATTATCCTGAAATCAAAGAAAGTTATTATGATAAGATTAAAGAAAGAGACTTTAATGATAAAAGAGATGTAATAACTGGTGTATTGAAGAATATAATAACTTCAATTGTTGAAGGAAGTTCAGTAAAAGAATTGGCAGAAAAATACGGTGTATTTGATAATACTACTGATTTTTATCAGGATTTAGTATTAATTGAAGAAACCATTTTTAACATCCTTGACAATAATGAATGGGAATACATATTCTCAGCTTTAAGTGGAGGATATGTAAGGCCTGGATTATCAGCTGATCCATTATATTCTGATGTATTACCTACTGGTGGATCAATGTATGCTAGTGATACGACCAAAATTCCAAGTAAAAGTGCATGGCAATCCGCAGTCAATTCAATAGATTTGGTATTAGAAAAATACATGATTGATCTTGGTGAAGAAACATTCCCAGAGTTGGTTGGAGAAGTTATATGGGGTACAGAAGTATTACGTACTGAAGGTATAAGTTTAGCTCAATTCCTATATTTACTTGGTGTAAAACCAGTATGGGATAAAACTGGAACAGTTACTGGAGTTGAAGTGATACCTCTTGAAAATTTAACTTTAACAATTGATGGAACCGTTTACAACAGACCAAGAATAGATGTATTTGCAACAATAGTATCCAACAACCCTGGTTGGATTAGTTTATTAACTAGTGCCGTATCTATGGTCAATGATTTAAATGAATCTGTAAATGTTAACTTTGTTAAAAAACATTATAATGAAACAGGTTCATTGGAAAGATTATATGGTTTGCCTGGAGCAGTACTTGAAGGTACTGGGGTTTCTGATTTATTAAATAATGCAGGAACAAAAATTGATCAATCAGAAGGCCTAACTGATGAATTGGCAAGTGTATATGAAGAAAGAATTGGACATTCATGGAATGTTGATGCTGATGGTAACATAGTTGTTGAAGATGACGGTGAAGGATTAGTTTATTTACTTGAACATCTTGATCTTGTTATTCAAAACTTAGACAGTACATGGAGATATCTTGATTCAGATGACTACGTTGACTGGTATGGTGGTCTATTAAATGCTGCAAATGTGCATGGATCAATTGTGAATACAGTATTATTAGATATTCGTGATAAAAATAATGTGGTTTTAAATACATTGGGTGAAGAAGTTAAACGTGAAACAAGAACAACTATCTTGAATCCTCAATGGTTAGGTGCTATGACCGGTGATGTTGGAGGTTGGAACCAAATGTCTCAAAACTTTGAGAATTTGATGAAAACTATTTTAACCACACAAGGTTACAGTGAAAACCAGGCAGGTAAAGCAGTTGCTGTGACAGAAACTGGTAATAATGCAGGTATTGTTGGAGATGGATTACTCAAAGAACTTGGTAAATTGGTAACATATAGTGAGTACTTCACTATGGATGCCCAATATAAGTCATATTCTTTCCAATCCATGTCTGGATGGTTATTAACACTCGATATGTCAGGTCACTGGAAAACAAATGATAATACATTAAGAAAAGATATGTTACAAAAATATGTGGACAACGCAAACCGTTATGGTGTTGCATGTTGTCACCACACATGTGGTAACATTAATTTCCATGATTGGATTATTAAAACAGGTACTGCATTGGGTGTTAAAGGATTATCCGAATACTCAAGAGTATATGCATCAGCTACAAAAAACCCTGATGCTGCATATAGTGATATTCCTGAAGGTGAATCCACAGCAAGTACAGAAGGAACTGGAAGTGTAGATATTAGTGAAGGAATTGCAGAATTCCTTAACAATGGAGCTACAGGTGAATCTAATGCAATGGCAAATGCCGCTGCAGGAGCAACCGGTTTTTCAGGTTCTTCAAGTATTACTGGTGCTGCAAAATCCATGACAAAAACAAATAATGGTGGAACAGGTTCCGGTTCCAATACTGATGCACAATCAGGTAATGGAACAACCGGCGGAACAAATGGAACTGGTTCTGGTTCTGAATCTTCTTCAGGTAATGGAACAGGTAATGGAACTGGTAATGGTACTCAAGAAGGTACTTCGGATGCTGATGGTAATTCAACTGATGCTACTGGAAATGGTACATCTTCAAATGCTACTACTAACAGTTCTACTGAAGTAGATACTAATGCTACTGTTCCTGAGGTTCCTGTAGATGAGAACACTACTGTTCCTGAGGTTCCGGAGGAGACTAATAGTACTCCTGAGGTTCCTGTTGAAGAGAACACTACTGTTCCTGAGGTTCCGGAGGAGACTAATAGTACTCCTGAGGTTCCTGTTGAAGAGAACACTACTGT
>NZ_JAEELZ010000141.1 GCF_016282985.1 Methanosphaera sp. | reverse complement strand
GATATTTGGAGTTCATTTTATCTTTAGAATCTATTAAATCATGATAGGCGTGACCGATACTGGACTTGTATAACATTTCATCAACATTGTACTTTTCATTTTTGAGTAAGTTTTCAAGACCGTTTATCTCTTTTTTAAGGAGTTTTTCATGTATTAATTCTTTTTCTTTAATTTTTTCTTCAAAAATGTTTTTAGTTTTTGACATAATGGCCCTCCTTTGTGGATTTTGCAATACAAATATTACATAATGATTTTTTATCATTCACATGGTATTTTTTAACCGGACAATAATATGACATACCATCATAAGATATACTTACTTGTCCCGGAAATTTTGTTCCAGGCATATGGATTGGTTCTTTTAAGAGGTATGTTGTATATATTACTATGATATTTAATATGTGTGTAATAATATTATCGTTAGATTGTAATAGTTTATTTATTATTTTAACATCATCATCTTTCAAAATACCTTCATATAAATTATTATCATTTTTTAATAGGGTAAACCTATTGATTGTTACATTCAAAACGCTTTCCGTATATTTTTTTTTATATTCGGGAGGTAAATAGGCTTTTTCTTCATTAAAAAATAAAGATAAATCATAGAGGTCTTTTAATGTAATCTCCTTAATTTCATTTTTAAGTAGATTTTTCAAATCATTTACATTGATTCCAGAATAAACTTCAACCATATGGATTTACCTCTTCAACACAATAATTTTTTTAAAGAAATATTTCATATTTACTTTTTATTTTTATAAAATTCTATGATGTTGTTTGCAGTAGTTTCTCCTATTCCTTCGACTTTAACAAGTTCCTTTGCAGGAACATTACTTAAATTATTTCCAAATGCGTCAACTAAGCTTCGTGCTCTTTGTCGACCCAATCTTTTTATACCTATAACTAATGGTATTAATTCTTCTTTAACTCCATAATATAATCTTGAACTTAATTTATCAATTTCATTAAGGAATTTATAATTGCCTAATACTTCACAAATGTCATAATAATATTTTACAAGATTTGAAGCTTCATAACTTGCACGTCTGGTTGAAGCAGCATAAACTTTCAAGTAATTTTCTATTTCAAACTCTTTATGTTCATTAATCCATTCAATCAAACTTGCTGCAGTAGCTTCACTGTTTTGTACAAAACTAACATAAACGTCATGTCTGCTGAGAACTTCTTTAATATTGTCTTTATTTGCCTTAAATTTGGTATTAATTTTAGGCATATCGTATGTTTTGGAAATTTCATATATTAAAGATCCAATGTTAAATTCATCTCCCATCATATTGGAATAATCTTTTAATTTTACTGCGGTTTTAACGGCATAATTATTTTTAGAAATCAATGTTCCAAAAGGGGTTGTCTGTAAACCGGATGGGGTTAAACGAATGATTCCATTTTGTATAAGGTATTCCAATGCGCTTGATATTTCATACTTTATTGACTCATCAGAAAAACCAAAGCTCATGGTGTTATATGTATGTGATATTTGGAATCCATAGAATGTTTTATTAAAAAATTCTATTAAATCTTCAATATCCTTTGCAAATCCGCTGGAAACCTGTGTAATAATTTGTTTTAAAACTGCATCATCGTTATCTATCAGTTTAGAATTTGTTACTTCTATTTCTCCATGAACATAGAACTCTTCTAAATTAAATGCTTCATCATATGTTTTAGCTAAAAGGTAGGAATATCCTTCAGTATCGAAACCCGGTCTTCCGGCTCTTCCAGACATTTGTTCATAATCAAATACAGGAATGTTTGTTTGTCCTTGATCCGTCCACCTGTTGTAATCTCTAATAACAACATTTTTTGATGGTAAGTTTACTCCATACATTAAACTAGGGGTGGCAGTAATCATTAACAGATTTCCTTTTACAAATTCTTCCTCTATAATCTCCTTTTGTCTATCGAATAATCCTGCATGATGGAAGGCAATCCCATTTTCTATACATTCTGCAAGTTTATAACATACTTCTGTAGGTAAGGTATTCCTTCTTCGTGGAACATCAAGTATTTCTTCAGCTATGTTTTTGAATATTTCTCTTTTTCCATCAGGAATATATCGGGCAATCTTTTTTGACATATTCTGAGCTAAAGATTCAGTAAATCTTCGGGTGGAAACAAAGGTTAACATTTGGGATGAATCATTTAATGTATCATTTAATATTTTATATACTAAATTATTCTTATCTTTAGTTCCAAATTCTTCGGCACACAGTACCTCTTTATGTAATGGTACTGGACGATAATCGTGTGTTACTACTTCTGCTTCTAACCAATGTGCCATTTCGTCCATATTTTGTAAAGTTGCTGATAATGCAATTATTCTAATTCCCTTGTTTTGTTCTTTTATTCTTGTAATAGCACACTCTATTGTTGGTCCTCTTGAATAATCGCCTATCATGTGGAATTCATCTATTATTACCAAATCAATTTCATGCAGGGTATTTAATGAAAATCTGGTCAAGGCATCAAATGATTCAAAAACCATTACGGAGATATCAGAACTTGATGGATGTTTACCTACTTTATATCCATATTGTTCGAAAATTTTAAATTCTTTGTATTTTTCATTTTGTAAAGAAATTAATGGTACTGCATATACTACTTTTCCACCACTTAACAATACTTTAAGCATGGCCAGTACACCTAACACAGTTTTACCACTAGCAGTAGGTATGGAAATTATGAAGTTATCCTTTTTTTCAATATAATCTGAATCGATTACAGCCTGTTGTGCAGGATTGTATTCTTCTATGAACGGATAACATTCTTTCATAATCTCTTGAATTTTTGGATCTATATTGCTCAAGATAACAGCCCCTTATTTTATTATTTGATTCTTCAAATATGGTATATTCATTTCAGAATATTTATCAATTATTAATTCTCTAGCATTTTTGCCTATCTGTTCTCTTTTATCCTTATTGCTTATCAAATCTTCAATAGCATCTTTTAATAACTCTGAATTTTCTGGGGGGATAATGATTCCATTTTCATCATTTGTTATAACGGTACTGATATTTCCGGTATCTGTTGATATTAATGGTTTACCACAGGACATGCTTTCTAACGCTATTATACTGGCTCCCTCTGAAACTGAGGGTAAAACCATTATATCTGATTCAGGAATAATCTGTTCCGGAATTTGGGTTTTTCCCATCAGATATGTATCCTTCAAGTTATTTGATTCAATATACTTTGATAAGAAATCTCTTTCAGGACCTTCACCATATATTAATAAAGTATAATCGAGTGTTGATAGTTTTTTAGCTTCTAATAAATATTTTAAACCTTTTTGTTCCACTAGGTTTCCAATAAAAACTACAACAGGTTGGGAATAATCAGTCAATAGTTTTCTTTTTCCATCGGATGGTTTAAATTTATTTGTATTTACAGTATTTGGTGTTATTTTTGATTTTTTTTCAATTTCATTTCCATTTAATGATATTGCTTTATCCTTTAATTTTTCACTAACGAAATATAGGTAATCAGATTTATTAAGAACATATTTTATTAGTGGTCTTAGAATTTTATTGTTCGGTAGAATATTTATATCGGATCCGTGGACAGTAATGACTTTTTTTGCATCTGATTTATTTAAAACACATACTAATCCTGGAGGAACAATATAATTTGCATGGATAATGTCAATATTGTACTTCTTCACTATTTTGTTTAACATAAAATAACTTGAGATAATAAATGAGATTCCTCTAATTAATGGAATGTTAATGCTTGAAGCCATAAAAACATTGGAAGATAACTTAACATTTTGTTTATAAGTCAAAACATAGACATTATGTCCTTCCTCAACAAGTTTATCTTCTAGTTGTTTGGTATACGTTGCAACTCCACCTAACTGGGGAGGATATTGTCCTATAATACAAATATTCATAAAAACACATCTTATTTCCATTTAAATGGTATGGTATTAATTTTAGATGGATTTAAAACTTCACCATCCATTTTAACAATAATAACATTAAATTTGATGTTGAATTTTAACTCGCACAGTTCTATAATTTTATCTGAAATCAATTCAAAGACTTCTGTTGTAATATTTTCTTTATCTAAAATTTTTATAACATCTTCTGTAGTTATACATTCAAAAATGTCCTTTAAAGTTTCGGTATCTGCCCCAACCAATCCTGCATAACAAGTCATTATTTCACGTCTTGCATCAGCTACACTCTGTTTTGTATTAAAAATACCTGCAGCTATTTTTATTAATTTACCTGCATGTCCGAATAATGTTATGGAATTAACTTTTTCTACTTTTTCTGCTTCCTCTAACATAAATCCAACAAAATTACTCATTTCAATAATTTCGTCATCTTCGATAACTAATTTTTCTTTAGCAATACGTGTTCCTATGTTTCCCGGAACAAACAACAAATCATAATAACCGTTAGCTATTGCAACATCGATTTGAACGCGTAACGAATCAGTATATGCCTTGGAAGACATTGGTCTGGCAATACCTGTTGTACCCAATACTGAAATTCCGTCTACAATTCCGAGTCTACTGTTCATGGTTTTTGGAGCTAATTTTTTTCCTTCAGGGATTATTATTTTAACTATTGCTCCTTTACCGTCAGGTAAATATTTTTTCACATTTTCAGATATCATTCTACGAGGAACAGGGTTAATAGCAAATTCACCTACAGGTATTTGAAGTCCCGGTTTAGTAACTTTTCCGACTCCCTCTCCAGCAGTTATTTCAACTACTCCTTCATTATCAGTTAATGTAACTTCTGAAATAATTTGTATACCTCTTGTTACATCAGGGTCATTGTAAGTAGGTTTAATTACACTTGCTGAAGCTTTATTTTGATTTATTGGTTTAGTTTCTTTTATTTCAACAATTAATTCAGAATTTGGTGCTTCAATAGTAACTACTTCTGGTGTTTCTCCAAGTATTGTTAGTAAAGCTGCCACACTGGCTGCTGTAGAAACACTGCCTGTTGTGATTCCAGATTTTTCGTTTGAATTTACATGATGTTCTATTTTAATCCCAACCTGATAATCTATTTTTTTTCTAATTATGTATTAATGTTATATTTGTTTAAACTTGTTTTAATTAGTTTTTAAAAATGGATAAGTTTAAAAATAGTAAAAAAAATCTATTATTTAAAAGTAAAAGGGGGTGAAATAGAATAATTATTTTTGTCTAAGTAATGCTTTTTTAATTTGTTTGGAAAGCTGTTCTGGATCTGGAGCACCAATAGATACGGTTTTACCTTCTAGAACAACGGTTGGTACTGACATAATTTCATATTCTCTGACTTTTTCCATGTTCTCATTTACATCTAAATGTTGGTAATCTAAATCGTCTCCAAATTCTTTAACCATTTGTTCAGCTACTTCAACAGCCATAGGACAATATGGACATGATTGTGATGTGAAAACTTCTAATTTTACACTCATTTTATTTTCTCCTATTTATTTTATAACTATAAATAATATTATTTATATTTGATAGTATATTATATATTATAGTAATTTATGGAAGATTATTTATGGTATGTGTACGTTCACCTGCTTCTGCAACAGTCATTAATGCTATAAGCACGGGTAAAGGATCAGCATTCGGTATTGAATTATATGTTACAGCAAATGTAACGATTTTACCAGAAAAAACTGCTAAAGATATAGAATCTGTTTGTAAGAGTTTGGATAAACCGGATATGGATACTACTTTGATGCATTTATGTGTTAAAAAAGTTTATGAAAAGTTAATCGAATATCCTGATTTTAATTTAAAAAATGTTGTTGTAAATGTGGAAACAAAGTCTGATATTCCACCGGGTTCTGGATTATCAAGTAGTAGTGCTGCTTCAAATTCAGTTGTTTATGCTACATTGTTAACTCTTCTCGAGGCAGAAGGTATGTCTCTGGAAGATACTGATATTACTGACGAAGATATTATTAATATGGGAATTGATGCTTCTTTGGAATGTGGTGTAACAAAAACAGGATCTTATGATGATGCATCCGCTTCTTATTATGGTGGTTGGAAAATTACAGATAATTATGAGAGAAAAATTTTATATGATTATCTTGTTAATTATCATAAAATATTAATATATATACCGAACAAATCTTTATATACTGCACAGTCTGATGTAAAGGCTATGAAAACTTTATCATCACTTGTGGAAATTGCATTCGATAATGCAGTAAATAAGAATATTGAAAAAGCTCTAACCTTAAATGGCTTATTGTATTGTGCAGCATTGGATTTAGATACTCAAATTGCTATCGATGCATTAAAATTAGGAGCTAAAGCTGCAGGATTATCTGGAACTGGTTCTGCTTATACTATTTTGTTGGATGATACTTTGGATGTTAACGAGATAAAGGAAAAATTATCTAAGTATCCTGGTAAATTAATTGAAACAAAACCGGACAATACAGGTTCTGTAGTTATTAGTTAAGTGATAATATGGATAAATTTGAAGCAGAAAAATTGTTAAATGATTCAAGAAAGAAAATTGATGAATTTGATGATCAAATAATAAATTTAATTCTTGAACGAACTTCACTAGCTAAAGATATAATAACAGCTAAAAAAATATTAAATAAAGATTTATTTGATTCTTCAAGAGAAGAAGTTATCCATAATAAAATTAGAAATGCTGTGGCTGATAAAGAGATAAATACTGAAAAAGTACTTGAAATATTTGATTTATTGGCGGACATAAGCAAAGAAGAGCAAAAAAAATATTTATAATATTTATAACGTTTATAAAAATTACTTTAAATAAATTGGAGGTTTGATTATGGGAAACATTAGAACAACATTTGTAAAAAGAACAGCAAAAGAATTATTAGAATTACACGGTGATAAATTCAATAATGATTTTGAAAACAACAAACAAATGGTTGCTGAATACTCAACAGTTTCAACAAAACATTTAAGAAACCAAATTGCAGGTTACGCAACTCATTTATTAGAACAATAAGTTTGTTTTAACTTATTTGTACTTTTTTTTAAATATTTAATTATATTATTTTTATTATTCTATTTTTCAAAATAAACACTTTTTTCTATCTTAAAATTTAGTTTTTTTAATATTTTTCCATTAATTTTATTATTATATAAATCACATATATTATTAGGAATAACTATATTGTTAATTTAAAATTAAATCTATATCAATTATTAAAGGTGAATTTATGGGAATAGTTGTGGCGAAATTTGGTGGAACTTCTGTTGGAACAGGTGAAAGAATTCAAAAAGCAGCTCAATCAGTTGTAGATGAATACATGAAAGGAAGTAAACTTGTAGTTGTAGTATCTGCTATAAATAAGACTACTGATGAATCAATTAGATTAGTTAAAGAATCAGTCGGCGATCAGGTTACTTCAAAACAATTGGCAGGAATCCTTTCAATGGGCGAAATGCAAAGCGTACGTATCATGGCAGCAACAATTGAATCTTTGGGTGTAAAATCAGAATTTATAGATCCTTTCAGCGAAAAATGGCCGGTAATTACTGATAGTGACTATTTGGAAGCTAAAATTGATAAAGAAGAAACTGAAAAACGTGTACAGGAACACATTTTAAAATTAGTAAATCAGGGAATTATCCCAGTAATCTGTGGATTCCTTGGAAAAGATTCTGAAGGTTCAGTAACTACTCTTGGAAGAGGGGGAAGTGATGTTTCTGCATTTTTAATAGGACACTGTATTGGTGCAGAAGAAGTGGTAATAGTAACCGATGTTAAAGGAGTTATGTCCACAGATCCTAGAAAATTGGAAACCGCTGAAAAATTAGATAAAATCACAGTAGAGGAAATGATTGATTTAGCCAATTATGGTGCTCAAGTATTACATCCAAATGCACTTAGGTATAAGGATCCGGATGTTAAAGCAAAAATTATTAGTTTTGAGTATGGTGATTTAAGAGTCCATGGAACTGATATCATTGGTCCAAATCATCCTGAAGAAGAAGTTATCTCAATTATGAAGTTAAATGAAACACTTTCACTTATTGCTGTTGTGGGCGAAGATTTAATGAACAAACAGGGAATCATTGCAGATATTACAAAAAAAGTATCCGATAATGGTTTAAGTATTTATGGCATTTCAACTGGTGAAAGTTCTATAACTTTATTCTTCAAAGAGGAAGATGCTGTTAAAGCACATGAAGTATTACATGAATTAGTTATCGGTGGCGACAGATTAAGTTCTATTTCATTAGGACAAAAAATTGCCATGATATCTGTAGTAAGTCATGATTTTATTGATACACCTGGCATCATTGCAAATATAACAAATCCATTACATGAGAACGATATTAACATAGTTGAATTATCATCTAGTCAGACAGCTGTGGTCGTATTTGTTGATTGGGAAGATGGAGAAAAAGCATATGAATTAATTAGGGAGACTTTACAATGAATTTAGATGGAACACATGTAGCAATGGTAACACCATTGGACAAAGATAATAATGTTAATGAAGAAGAATATAGAAATTTAATCGATTTTCTCATAGAAGGCGGAGTGGAAGGAATACTTGCAGCAGGTACAACTGGTGAATCCGCTACAATGTCTCATGATGAACACCAAAAAGTTATCGATATAATGGTGGATCAAGTAAATGGACGGGCACTTACTATAGCAGGAGCAGGTAGCAACGCAACCTCTGAAGCAATGGATTTGGTAAAATATGCAGAAAATGCAGGTGCTGATACCGCATTGGTTATAACCCCATATTACAACAAGCCACAACAAAGTGGGTTATATGACCATTTTAAATTATTAAATGATTCCAATGATATTCCAATAATTGCATATAATGTACCTTCAAGAACAGGTATAGATTTATCCGTTAATTCAATAATAGATATAGCAAAATTAGACAATATAGTTGCAATTAAGGAAGCAAATCCTGATTTAAATAAATTAGCTACAGTATTTAATGAATTAGAAAAACAAGATTTATCAAAAGATTTCACAGTTCTATCCGGTAATGATTCATTAACTTTACCAATGATAGCACAAGGTGCACGTGGAGTAATTAGTGTAGTGGCTAATGTACTTCCTAAAGAAACATCATTAATGGTAAGAAATGCATTAGAAGGAAATTATGATGAAGCAAGAGTTTTATCTAATGATTTATTTGATTTAATGGATGTAATGTTTATAGAAGCCAGTCCAGCTCCAGCAAAAAGAGCATTAAATTTAATGGGTAAAAATGTTGGTGGACTAAGAATGCCACTTAAAGAAATGAGTGAAGAAAACGATGTAATATTACAAGAAATTATGAAAAAATATGATTTAATATAAGGTGAAATAATGATTAGAGTTGCAGTAACTGGTTGTGTAGGAAACATGGGTTCTAAAATTATTAGAGCAGTTCAAGAACAAGACAATATGGAAGTTGTTATGGGTATAGAAATGCCTAATTCTCCGTTAGCAGGTAAAGATTTAGGTGAACAAATCGGTATCGGAAAAATGGGTGTTAACATAATTGGTTCTCAAGATTTAAAATCCGAATTGGAATCAGTTAAACCGGATGTTCTAGTTGATTTTACAATTGCATCAGCAGCAGTTGAGACAGTAAAAACTTGTGCAGAATGTGGTGTAAATGTTGTGGTAGGTACAACAGGAATAAAAGATGATCAATTGGAAATCATGCATAATGCAATTAAAGAGAATAATGTTAAAGCTGTTATTTCACCTAATATGGCTACAGGAGTAAATGTATTCTTCGAAATTGTAGGGCAAGTTGCAAAAATATTAGGACATGAATATGATATTGAAATAGTTGAAGCACATCACCATAATAAACAGGATGCACCATCAGGAACAGCAAAAAGAGCAGCAGAAATAGTTGCAGAAAACTTGGAATTAAGTCTTGATGAAACAGCATGTTATGGTAGAGAAGGTATGGTTGGTAAACGTCCAAAAGATGAAATTGGAATTCATGCCGTTCGTGGTGGAGATATCGTAGGAGATCACACTGTAATGTTCTGTGGTGATGGTGAAAGAATTGAAGTTATTCACAGAGCTTCTACTAGACAGGCATTTGTAAATGGTGTTATCAGAGCATTAAACTATTTGATGACCAAACAAGAAAAACCAATTGCAGACATGTTTGATGTATTAGGTTTATAAAAATAAAAGGTGTTTTATATGGTAAGAAATGTATGTGTACTCGGTGCAACCGGAATGGTTGGACAAAGATTTATTCAGTTATTGTCCCAGATACCGGATTTTAATATAGTTAATGTAGCAGCTTCAGAAAAATCAGCAGGTAAACGTTATGAGGATGCAGTGACTTGGCATCAAACAACACCTATTCCTGAAGAAGTTAAGGACATGAGAATTGTTAACACGGATCCTTCAGAAGTAAGTGATGATGTTGATTTTGTATTTGCTTCATTACCTGCAGGTCTTGCAGAACCTGTGGAAGCAGCTTTTGCTGAAAAATTTATTGTAGCTTCAAATGCAAGCGTCAACCGTATGAAAGAGAATATACCTCTGGTTATTCCTGAAGTTAATCCGGAACATCTTGAAATGATGGAAACACAAAAAGATGTAAACGGTTGGGATGGTTGTATTGTAACAAATCCTAACTGTTCAACAATAGCTTTAACATTAACTTTGAAACCGTTATTTGACAAGTATACTTTTAAAAGAGTTTCAGTAACTACTATGCAGGCAGTTAGTGGTGCCGGATATAATGGTGTACCATCAATGGGAATATTGGATAACATTATACCTTTCATTGGTGGTGAAGAAGAAAAAATGCAATCTGAAACATTACATTTACTTGGTAAGGTTAATGGTGGACTCGTTGATAAAGCAAATTTCCCATTAAGTGCTTCCTGTAACAGGGTTGGAGTAGTTGATGGACATACAGAATCAGTTTCAATAGAATTTGAAGAAGATGGAATTACAGTTGAAGACATTGAAAAAGCAATGAATGATTTCAGAGGAATACCTCAAAAAGAAAATTTATCTTTTGCTCCTGAACAACCAGTTATAGTACGTAGTGAAGAAAACAGGCCTCAACCTCGTATGGATAGGGATGCTGGTCATGGTATGAGTGTTTCAGTTGGAAGAGTAAGGGAAGATGTCTTTGAAAATAGTTTTAAATACACCCTGGTGGGACATAATACTATCCGTGGAGCAGCAGGTGCTTCAATATTAAATGCCCAATTAATTTCCAAATTATATTTATAACTTCCCTTTTTTATCTCCCTTTTTTAAGGTGATTTGATGTTATTTTTTCTACATTCGATAGATGTATTTATTTTAGAATTTGTAAATTTATCTTATCATAATTTTATATTAGACAACTTATCATTAATCATTTCGAATATGGGGCTAATTTATTTTTGGGTTATTATTTCTATAGTTTTATATTTATTCGGCGATAAAAAAGGAAAAAGTATTGCAAAAAAAATGATAGTGGTATTGGTTGTTACTACTATTCTTACTCAATTAATAAAAATTATTGTAATGAGGCCTCGACCTTATACTGAATTATCGAATTTAATCTTATTGGATTTGGGAACAGATTATTCATTTCCTTCAGGACATACTTCAACTTCTACTGCTATGGCATATGTACTGTCCTGTGAATACAAAAAATGGATTTTAATGTCAATTCCAGTTATAGTGGGATTTTCTAGATTATATATGGGAGTACATTATCCCTCTGATGTTTTGGGTGGATTTTTATTAGGTTTGGTTATAGCATATATGATGGAGTATTTTTTTAATTTAAAAATCTTTGAAAATTGATAAAAAATTAAAGAAAAACTTTAAAAGTTTGAATTAAATATATATTAAATAGTGATCACAATGGCGTTTTTAAAGGATGTTGAATCAGAAGAGTTGAGAGAACTAGTTAAATCTTGTTTTAAAGAAATTAATAGTCTCAAAGAACAATTAAGCGAAGAAAATAAAGATATTAAAACAAATGAAGCTGTTCAAAATGTTTTAATACAAAATGAAAATCAAAACAGTAATTTAACAGCAAGAATAAATGAACTAAGCGAAGAAGTAAACAAAAAAGAAACTGTTCTGAAAGAAAAAGATCTTTTATTACAAGAAAAAGACACGGAACTTAAAGAAAAAGAGTTAGAAATAAGTGAATTACGTACTAAAGTCAATGCATCACCGGTAGCTGATGATGATGTAATTACTAACTATCAGGATCAAATCGATACCTTAAAAAGTACAGTTGAAGATCAAAAAAGAGAAATTGAAGTTTTAAACATTGCTGTTAATGAATCAAATTCACAAACAGAAAAAGAACTTAAACTGGAAATTTCAAGACTTAAAGAACAGAATGAAGAACTTAAAAGTACTTCTTCTCAAACTGAAATCAATCAGTTACGTTCAGTAATCGATAGACAAACAGAAGAACTTAAGGAAATACCTATCTTAAAAAATCAGTTAACTATAGAAGTTACTGGAAGAGATCAAAAAATTAAAAAATATGAAGAAGAAATTGAATCTCTTAACAGTCAACTAGAAAAAGTATCAAATCCAGATGCTGAAGAATTACAGTCCAAAGAATCAGAAATATCTGAATTAAAAGAGAAAATCATAGGATTAGAAGATACAATTGTTGAATTAAAATCTTCAGAAAAAGACAATGTTCCGGAAGATTCTCAACAAATTGAAGAATTAAATGAAAAAATTGCCTCTTTAGAATTGGAAAATAAAAACTTAAAAGAATCTAAAGAAGGGGATATAATTCCTGCTTCTGATAATATGAATTCATTAATTGCTGAATTTACAGAAAAATCTAATGAATTAATCAAAGTTCAATCTGAATTACAAAGAGTACAGGATTTAAATAAAATCAATGAATTTAAATTAGTTGAGTTAGAAAATGAAAACGCCAAATTAAAAAGCTCAATTGACGAACTTCCTGATAATTCATCAGATAATTCAGAATTAAGTACTGAAATTGATTCATTAAAAGAAAAGTTATCTGAAAAAGAAGCTGAAATAATAGAAAAAGATAGTAAAATCTCTGATTTAACTGCAAAATTGGATGATAGTTCTGTAGTGGATGAAGAAAAAGTAAGTAAATTAGAACATGATCTTCTGAATAAAACTCAGGAATACGATGCTTTAGAACTCGATTTACTAGAAAAAGATGCAACAATCGAATCATTCAGACAGCAATATGATAAAAAATCTGCAGAATATGAGGAATTGGAATCTAAATTAAAAGATTTGGAAGAAGATAATAAAAAAATTCTTGAAGAATTATCTTCTTTAAAAGAGAAAGCAACCGAACAAAATTTAGAAATTAATTCTTTAACCCTGGATGATGAATCAAATTCTGATAAAATTAAAGAATTGGAAGCAATATTAACTGAAAAAGATGAAGAAATAGCATCATTAAAAGTTAAACTGGATGAAGTTGCCATTGACTTGACTGCAGATGAAAATTCCAATGATTTACAGGAAGAATTAAAAGAAACTAAAAAAGCATTATATGAAAAAGATGCAGAATATGATAAACTTAAATTAGATTTCAATCAGCTACGTAAATCAACAGATAAACAAATCAATGAGTTAAATGAAGGTATAACTAAGTTTTCAAATAGTAATGAACAGTTAAGAACAGAAAACCAATATCTTGAAAAAACATTAAACGATAAAAACATTTATATTAATAAATTGGAACAAGATAAAGAGTCTTTTGACTTAATTATTAAGGAAAAAGATACCAATTATGATAAACTTAAAGAAGAATCATTTAATGTTAAAAAAATTAATGAAAATCAGATAACTAAACTTAAACAGGAAGTTCAAGATAAATCTGATAAAATTTCCGCATTACCTCAGAAACTTGAATTGAAAGATATTGAAATCAATCAATTAAATAAATTACTCAAAACCAGAGAAAACGAGTCAGCATCTAAAACAGATACTATTAAAGAATTACGCAATAACATCCAATTATCTCAGGAAGAAATTAAACAACTTAAAGATCAATTAGCAAGGGAATCCATATTAATTGATGATAAAATTAAATCTAAAGATGATGAAATTTTCAAACTAAATGAGAATTATGCAAAAGAATCTTCAGAAAAAGATCAGGAAATTTCTAAATTAACTTCTTTATTGGAACAAAGAAAATATAAAATTGATGAGTTAAATGCCACTATCGATTCTTTAAATAAAGATATTGGAATTCTAAATAATCAAATTAAAGAAGGTTCCGATAAGTATGTTCAATCCGAATCCATTATTAAAGCCAAGGATGATACCATCAATAAACAAGATGAGTTATTGAATGAATTAAATAATCAAATTAACCGGTTTGAAAATAAAATCAAACTTAAAGATGATGATATTGATGAGTTAAATCTTCAATTATCTCAAAAAGATACAGTAATTGAATCTCTTAAAACAGATGTTGTTGATTCTAATAAAAAATTAGAACAAATGGATGAATTGAACAATAAATTATCTGAACAAGATCAAAAAATAGCTGACATAACCTCTCAATTAGATGATAAAGATAAAGAATTAAAGGAAAGTAATGATAATTTATTAAGCAGTACTGCAAGAATAAAT
>NZ_JAEELZ010000140.1 GCF_016282985.1 Methanosphaera sp. | reverse complement strand
CTCTTGTGCTAGAAGTAGAAATTGTATTATAAGTGTTTTCACCCCATGCATAAACTTTGTTATCTGTACTAATTCCAAAAAAATGAGTTGGAGTAGACTCAGTTGATATTATTTTTTTAAACTTAATTCCCCAAGTTGAAGGATCAGTTGGTTCGTATGTATAAGTTTTCCAACTACCATCTGCAGTAGTTGAGTAAGTATATGGGTAAAGTTTTTTCCCAGGAAAATACGTTGAAACATTATTATCATTATCAATAATATAATAACCAGCATGTGAATCAGACATAGGTATTATTGATTTAACATTATCTCTCACTGAAATAGGATTTGAAACATTTGATGGCTCGCCATTTATATAAACATTACCCCAAACCTTTGCTACACCATTTAATGTAAGAATAGCTGTACTATCACCAACAATTTTTATATCATCTGCTTTAATGTTTGTTTTATGTGGTTCAAGAAAAACTTCATTAACCCCTAAACCGGATGCAGCACCAAGCGTGCCCATGGTATATAATTTTCCACTTTCAGTCAAAAATAAATACTTATCATATATAGTTTTTACATCAACTATTCTCTCATCAAAGTGTATTTCTTTAGTTTCGTAATGTTCAGAATAATTATAAACATCATATACTTTCCCATCAACAAGAAAAATATTTCTATTTGTACCAATTGGTGCAATTTTTTCAACATTTTTATATGGAGCTTTAGAGTTTTCATCTAACTTGTATGCCTCAGAAACATACCCAGTTGGAGAAGACATATTAAAATAATTGAATCCCCATGAATAAACTTCATTAGATTCTGTTACTCCTAAAAACAAAGTACTATTTCCCCCACTTTGATCTTTATAATAGTAAATATCCCTTATATTTTTCCCAGATAATACCTTAGTTGGAGTTGTCAAAATAGTATTACCAAACAAATAAGATTTCATAGATTCTTCATCTATTCTTAAGTTGGACATAGCCCAAACATCACCTACATTATCTATAAAATAGGCTATCCCACCATTTACAAAGACTTTTTCAAAATTACCTTCTTTAATTTTTTTTAATTTATAATTTAATTTATAACTATCGCCATCAAGTTCCTGACCAGCAAAATAAATATCTCCATCCACTGATATAGCATATACCGCGTAATATCCTATACCAGCATCTTTAAATTTAACATCAATATCAGGTTTAGTCGGAGGAAAATAGGCATATTTAGGATAAGGTTGAGGCTCATTTAATGTAGAATAATAATAATCATCCTCACCCCAAGAGACTAAATCATTATCTGTAGTAATTCCTACACCACCCTTATAATAAATATCTACTTTTTTTAATTTTACATTACTAAACATCTTTGTGGGTTTATTAACGTATGTTCCTCCGTTATTATATCTTCCGAACAAATAATAACTTGTACCAAAGCCATATGCATCACCAGAATCAGTTAAAAACATAAAAGCTCTGCTTCCATCCGAATAAATAGAAGTTATTTTACCGTTAATAGTTTCGGTCTGACGGCAGCTAGTATCGTTTTCTTGATAGATTACTTTATTACCATCGTATGTATAACTCTTGCCATTAGAGCAAAATGCACCATAAACAACTTTACCTTTTTCAATTTGAATATTTGCATCTTGCATTTTGCCATCTATTTCAATATTAGAAATTTCTCCTTTAGAATAAAGCCCGTCTTCTAAAGCATTTCCATTTAGCATATTTGTAGCAATAGCAGTATCTACTGCTTTCAAGTATCCATGAACAGAGTTTTTACCAGCTTCTACTTTGGAATTATCTACTACTTTAATAACTGATGGAATTGCTATTAAGGCGATAATACCTAATATTAATATTACGGCTAATAATTCGATTAATGTAAAACCTTTTTTATTCATACGATCACCCTATTTTCATTATAGCATAGATAAGAAAAAAGAGAACTAATTAGTTCTCTCATTGTTAAAGTCTATTAAATAATAGCTAACTTAATGGTATTAATGTCGGTCTAGTTAAATTCATATCAAATGGTTCAATGATGTTATTATATCTATATCCCATTGCATACATATCACCATTTTTCTTTTTAATAAAGAATATAAAACCTGAACCATAAATATTTTCAACATCACTCATAATCTTCTCACATGTGCCGCGGCATGCATATAGATCATTGTTAGTTGTAAGCAAAAATGTTTTGTTAATACCACCAACACCACCATGAGAGCCATTTACACCAACAATTTTTTTGATAACAAATGGTATCTTATTAACCTGATTATATTCACCAAAGTCAAATCTTTTACCCAAAAAATACATCTCATTATTATCTGATAGAATTGCAATAATATCATCTTTCAAAAAACTTTTTGCTTTAAAATCAAGAGGAACTTTTGTGGGACTAGCTAAATGTTTAGTTGAAATTCCAAAAGTGTTTTCTAAATGATAACCAGTCATATATAAATCACCATTGTTGTCAATATAAAACATATTTTCATAATTTGCAGCTACCTCTTTAACATTTGAAGCAATCTTAACATAATTCTTTTTATTTTTATATGTTCCATCACCTAAAACTCCATATTGTGGATATCCAACACTATATAAGTCTCCAGATGAAGTAACAATATAAGTACAAAAATTATTGTATGCATAACTTTTAACAGTTTCACCATTTAATAGTACTTGTGGAGTAGTAAATTCATAATTGTCAGCTTTTGTACTTGATATCGAATAATTTGCATTTGCGCCCCAAGAGTATAATTTATTATCAGTGCTTAATCCAAAGAATTGATAGTTAGATGTATATTCAACTTCTTTAAAACGAACTGACCACGACTCAGTATCTTGTGGGCCTTTACATTCAAAAGATTTTGAATTATTACTAGAACTAACATAACAATGAGATTCATATCCATTTTGAATACTATAAAAACTAAATTTCCCATCAGTATCTAACATATAATAATCAACATACGAATAAGGTGCTGAAACAAAACTAACATTATTTCTAATTAAACTATTTATTTTAAAATTATGATTATAATATGAACCAGCATCCCCGGTAAAATAAGCATTATTATTTACTAATGAAATAGCATGATCATCAGTTTGTATTGAAATATCATCAAATTTAGTACTTATTTTATGAGGCTCAGTATATATCTCATTAACTCCAATTCCAGATGCCGCTCCAAGTTGTCCCATCGTATATAGTTTCCCACTTTCGGTTAAAATTAAGCATTTATCTGCAGACAATTTGATATCAACTATTTTTTCAGACATTTTTATTTCTTCAGTAATTATT
>NZ_JAEELZ010000139.1 GCF_016282985.1 Methanosphaera sp. | reverse complement strand
ATATTAATTGAATTAACTCCACCTTGTCTAGGTTTGAATGTTATATCAATATACTTAACTTTTAATTTATATTTAGCATAGATTACCGATAAAATGACATTAGACAAATGATAATCTTTTGGAATCAATTTGATTTTTTTTCTCAAAGTACTACATTTCATAAGCCTAAATGGAGTGTTAGCATCTTTTATGTTAACATGAAATATCATAAATAAAATAAACTTTAATGTTTTTGTTACAAGGACTCTGCTAGAACCATCTTGACGTTTCTTACGGTAGCCAATAATCATGTCATAGTTTTTTCTTTCTTCCCAGAAATCCCAAAATTCTTCAGGATTAGTCTGACCATCAGAATCTGTTTGAAAAACGTAGTTACAATTATTTTTTAAAGCATAATTATATCCATATAATACTGTTGCTCCATGACCTTGATTTTTCTTGGTTATAGGTATTAGCTTTTTATATTTCTTTTCCAATTTTTTCATAATTGAAAAAGTGTTATCTTTGCTACCATCATCTATTATTACCAACCTAGAATCTTTACTCATTTTTTCAATCACTTTATGCCAACCAGCAATTACATCTTCTATATTTTCTTCTTCATTGTATGCTGGTATAACAATATAAAGTTTATCCATAAATACACCTACCTGTTTTTTTCATTTTAGCATATTAAAGGACTTTTTTCAATTTGAAGAAAAGGTTTATAAATACCAAAAATATATCTTTAAAAAAAATAATAAATATTATATAATGTAATTATAGAAGAAGGAGAGATTATATGGGTTTAATTAAAGCTGCTGTACAGGCAACAGCAAGTACAATACATGATCAATGGAAAGATTATATTCGTTGTGAAGATTTAGGAAACGATGTTTTGATGAGGAGAGTATCTACACCTAATGGTATTATTTCAAAGAATAGTGCTATTCAGGTAGCTC
This sequence comes from Methanosphaera sp., assembly GCF_016282985.1. Lineage (GTDB taxonomy): Archaea > Methanobacteriota > Methanobacteria > Methanobacteriales > Methanobacteriaceae > Methanosphaera. Next base: position 2,917 of record NZ_JAEELZ010000139.1, on the reverse strand, counting down.
CTGGACAAATTGCAGTAGTTTTCCAAAATGGTAAAATATTAGATGCAACTGCTGAAGAAGGTATCTTTACATTTGATGAATCTGCATCACCATCTTTCTTTGCAGGAGATTTTGGAGATGTATTTAAAGAAATGTGGACTCGTTTTACTTATAATGGAGGAGTTGCAAAGGAACAGGCTGTGTTCTATATTAATGCTAAAGAAATTATTGATAATAAATTTGGAACACCTGCACCAGTTCCATTTCAAGATTGGTCACATCCAATTCCAAATCAAATGACTAAAGAAATGACACCTTTAAGAGTACAAGTTAAATGTTTTGGTAAGTATACTTTTAAGATTAGTGATCCAGCTACTTTTATGAGTAAAATTGCTGGTACTGCTGAAGAGTATAGAAAAGATGAAATATTAGAACAAATGAGAAGTGAAGTTATTGGGGCATTCCAAAATGTACTTAATGAATTAGGCACTGCTGCTCATAAAACTCCAGTACTTGAATTACCAAGTGCTACTGATGAAATTAAGACTGCAATGGATGCAAAAGTATTTGATCAGCCAATTAGAGATCGTGGAATTAGCTTAATTGGATTTGTAATTGAAAGTGTTACTCTTGATGATGAATCTAATAAGAAAATTGATCAATACGAACTTTCTTCAAATGCTTACATGCAACAAGGAAAGCTTGTTGGAAGCCTTGGAGATGCTGTTGTTGATGCAGCAAACAATGAAAATGGAGCTATGAATGGTATGATGGGTGTCGGTATGGTCGGCATGGCTAGCGGAGGCATGATGCAGGGTGCTGTAGCTGGGGCGTTCAATGGACAAGGTACTAATGTTGATCAAATGAAAGGTGGAGCTGGAGAAGCTCAACCAGCTGCAGGAGGAGCATTCTGTCCTAAGTGTGGAGTTGCTGTTGGAGTAGATGATGAATTCTGTAGTAAATGTGGAAACAAATTAAAATAAAGAGCTTTAAGGCTCTTTATTTTTTTCCTTCCGATATGCTATAATAAACAAGGAGGGATATAATGAAAAGTATTATTTTTTTATTACCAGCATTTATATCTATTAATTATGGAAAAGAAAAAAAGAGTATAAATGAAATGCTTATTGAATACGGAGTTTATTGCTGTGCTATTAATTTGTTGATGTTACTTATGTTGATAATGATAGGACGTGCAAAAGAGTCATTAAGTGATTCCGGCTCTATAAAATTCTGCTTTTTATATCTTGCAAGTAGTATGATTATTGCATATTGCTTGCCTAGAATATTTAATTACTGCAAAAATAATTTTGATTTTAAAGTGAAAAGAGTTAAAAATGAAAAAATGTAGATATATACTGTTATATATTTATGTATTTTTAATATCATTATCTGTATCATCAACTAATTGGGCTATTAATAAATTTGCGTTTTTAAGCTTTGATGAAGCAATATTTCAATTGACTTCTCCAATTAAAAGTGCTGAAAAATCTATTCTAGCTAGTTTTGTGGCAGATAGTCTTTTTATTGCAGTAATGTGTTCATTAATATTTTTTGGCTTATTAGTTTTAATAATAAACTATTTAGATTGTAAGCAGATAAATTTAGAAATTAAATTATGGAAAAAAAAGATATTGTTTGGAATAAAGTCTAGTATTTTGAAATTATTGCTGAAATTGACTATTATTATTTGTACAATATATATTATCTATAGTTGTCTTAATCGAATAGGATTTATTAATTATCTATATAATCAAATCCATGAATCTTTATTTATTGAAGAACATTATGTTAATCCAAATGATATTAAATTAACTTTTCCAAGCAAAAAAAGAAATTTAGTATATATTTATGTTGAATCACTTGAAAGTACTTATTTTTCAAAAGATTTAGGTGGAGAAACAGATTATAATTTATTACAACCAATAACTGAATTAACTGCTAAGAACATTAGTTTTTCTGATACAAATAAATTTGGTGGAGCAATGTCAGTTCCAGGAACTACTTGGACTACAGGAGCCATGGTTGCTCAAACTTCTGGATTACCACTTATGGTTAGTGGAGAGTTTGCTACTGAGAATAGACTTTCTTCAATGTTATCAGGAGCTACCACTTTAGGTGATATTCTTGAAGCGAATGGTTATAACCAGATGTATATGATTGGTTCAGATAAAAGCTTTGGAAATCGTGATATTTATTTCAAAGAACATGGTAATTATAAAATATATGATTATAATGTTGCCAAAAAGAAAAATAAAATAAGCGACGATTATTATGTTTGGTGGGGTTATGAAGATTCTAAACTGTTTGAATACGCTAAAGAAGAAATAACTAATTTAGCTAAGAAAGACAAACCATTTAATTTTACAATGTTGACTACAGATACGCATTTTACAGATGGTTACTTAGAAAATACTTGTGTTCAGAGATTTGGAATTCAGTATTATGATGTTATATATTGTAGTGCTGGTCAAATACAGGAGTTTGCTAATTGGATTTCACAACAGTCATTCTACAAAGATACTACAGTGATTATAGTTGGTGATCATATTAGTATGCAGTCTGGTATTTATCCTGAAGATGCTGATAGACGTGTGTATAATTTGTTTATTAATCCAGCTGTAACAGAAGGAAGATTTGCTAATAGAAAATTTAGTACTATGGATTTATTTCCAACTACACTAGCTAGTATGGGTGTTGAAATAGAAGGAGATAGATTAGGACTTGGAACTAACTTGTTTAGTGATAAAGACACTTTAGTAGAAGAGTATGGTTATGATTATTTTGCAAATGAAATGAGTAGATATAGTAAGTTTTATATGAAAGAGTTTTTAAATAAATAGTGCATAAAAAAAAACTTATAAGTATAAGAAAATCATTGGAATAATTAGAAGTATAAAAAAATAAATAGTAAAAATTATTAATAATTTTTACTATT
>NZ_JAEELZ010000138.1 GCF_016282985.1 Methanosphaera sp. | reverse complement strand
TGTACCTATACCTAATGAAAGGTATCAAATGTTATATCGTCATTTATGTTCTTATTCAAGATATTCCAAATTACCAATGTATTTCCATGATCATCCGGAATATGGAATGTTTTCAAGTGCATCACAAGTTCAATTGGACGTAACTGAAGAGGAACTGATAAAGACAATAAATGTTTTTTCCAAATTAGAACCGCTTAAAGCAGTATTATTTTCAAATTCAGTATTGCTTGGAGAAAATGAAGAATTGCTATGTATTAGGGATATGTTTTGGCAGGACAGTACTCATGGAATCAATCCACATAATATTGGGATGTATGATACTGAACTTCATAATACTGATGATTTATTAAATTATTTAGCATCATTAAACATATACTGTACAATGCGTGAGAATTATTACATTAATTTTCCAACAATAAATGTGCTTGAGTACTTTTCAAAAGAAAATGTTATGGGAGAATACTTGGATAAAGGTCAAATCAAAGAAATAGAATTTACACCAAAATTAGAGGATATTGAATATCTAAGGTCATTTAAATTTCTTGACCTGACTTATAGGGGTACAATAGAATATCGTAGTTCATGTACACAACCTATCAAAGACGTTATGACTGTAGGTGCATTTCAATTGGGATTAAAACACAATCTTAATAAATTGGAAAAATTATTGGATGATGATGAAGTAATATATCATCATGGATATAATGCAACGGAGTTACGTAAATTATTAATTAAAAAAGATTTGCCCTCTTTTATTAATGAAGCTGATTTATACGGATTGTTGTATGAAGTTCTGGAATTGTCTAAGGAAGGATTAATTAAACGCGGATTTGGTGAAGAACAATTCTTGAATTCTTTATATGAACGTGTTGAAAAACATACAAACCCTGCCAGGAGAATGTTAACATTACTGGAAGATGGATGTAATATTGAGACAATTATTAAAGAATATGGTGAATTATAATATATAATTTCACAATTTTTATTTTTATCTTTGAAACAAGTAATAAATAAATAAATTGAACATATTATGATTATTTAAGGAGAAACTATTATGAAGCCTGATGAAGTAAAACGTATGGAAGAGGAAGAAGATGAAGAATTTGTTGGTTTAAATGTTGATACAAATCTATTGGAAGTAGTTCAAATATTATTTAAAACAGAACCTGAAGTTGAAGTTTTTTATGATGGTTTTTTGGATAGAATTCAGTCTGATAAAAGATTACGTAAAAATACGGATGATAGAAAACGTATGAATTCAGCATTTTTGGATGAATTATTAAAATACCATGATTTGGATACTATTAATGATGCAATTAATGGAGTTTCACGTGAAGACGAACTTGTTATGGGCCAGGATGAAAAAGATGTTGATAAGGTATTAAGAAAAACATTTAAAAATAAAATGGAATTTAGAATGTTCATGACTTATATTAGTCAATTTATGATGGATGAAAAGAATACTCCTGTTGAAGCAGCGGCGAAAAGTATGAAACGTTTGGGAAAGTCCGACCACGAAATTTTACAGATTACAAACGTAATTGATAAAATATTTTAAATTTACTTATTTTTTTTATTATTTGATTATTTAACTTCAATATATGAATTATTTATGTTATATAGTTTAAATATATTTTAAAGCTTTTATTGTTCTTAATTTAACAAATAAAACATTTTATATATTATAAATTTTTAATATTATTATAGGAATCAAGACTATAATTAATTAAAATTTAAGGATATATTAGAACTTATTAAAGTGATAATATGGTAAAAATATATGATGGTATAAGAAATAATAATATTGAAGAAATAATTAAGAATCTTGAAACAGTTCCCGAGATTAACGAATGTGAATATATTTTTATTGATAGTTTAAATGTTCCTAAAAACATGCCTTTTCTAAAAAATAAAATAATAATTACACAAAATAATCTTCAAAATTATTTAATGTTTGAATATAATTGTATGGATAAATGCAATAATCAGATTAAAGACATTACGGAATTGAATTTTAAACAAATAGCAGATTTGATGATATTATCCGATTCAAAGAATATTCCAAAAAATCTGGAAGAAATTATGGATAAAGACACCATTCTTTCAAAGAACTTGGGCAACAACATTTTATATATTGAAGACATTAGAAAGAACATCTATATTATAATCACTAAAAATGAAAAGATAGTAATTGAAGGAAGAGGTCTAGAAACAAATATTAAATTTTATGAAAACAATACTTAAAAAAAGTAATAATTTAATATCTTAATTAATATATATTTAAATGATAAAATGATAAATAAAAAATTTTCAGTCCAAAGTTATATGGCATCTGTTGTTATTGGAATCTTTGTTGGAAGTTTGGTGCTTTTAATTAGTAGATTAATCGGAATACCTATTACTGGAGTTATATTGGCAGTAGTGTTGTCCTCTTTTATAACTGCATTTTTATATGATCCTTCTTCTAAAAAGAATAATCATACTACTATTAGAGGTGCTTCAGCAAGTTTATTATTTTCATTAATATTTGCTGTAATGTTAATAGTATACTATATGCCTCGTTTAGGTAATTTATTTGTTACTGCTGATGTTTCCATATCAGTGTCAAAATTGATAATTTTAGTTAAAGCATTCATTGGTGGATAAGTACTTGCAAGTATTAGTGGAAGTATTGGATCAACGCAAAGAGACTTGAAAAAAATTACACCATCTGCA
>NZ_JAEELZ010000137.1 GCF_016282985.1 Methanosphaera sp. | reverse complement strand
GTACTATTAGTGATATGAATGATACTATTAATGATCAAGCTGGTACTATTAGTGATATGAATGATACTATTAATGAACTTGAAAAAGAATTAAATGATCTAAAAGCAGCTAAAAATACTACAATTGTCATTAATCCAATTACCGATGTAAAATACAATACAGATGTAACAATTACTGGTACACTTGTAAACGAAGACAGTGTCGGATTGTTCAACCAAGTTGTAACTTTAACCATTGGTGACAAAACTGTTGATGTAATCACCCAAGGTGGAGTATTCGAATACACAACAAGTTTCAAAACAGTAGAAGAACAAACAGTTACAGCAGCATATGCTGGAAATGATAAATATCAAGCATCAGAAGATACAATCACATTCACACTTGAAAAAGGAGATGTAATTGTCACAGTAGACCCTATTACAGATGTTGTATATGGTGACAATGTAACCATTACTGGTAAATTCACAACTTCTGATGGAAAAGCAATCAGTAACAGTAATGTAAAAATTACAATCAATGACAAAAAATACTATGCTAGAACCGACAAAACAGGAGCATACACATTAAGTGCAAAAGTTACTTCAGTTGGTGAAAATAATGTAACCGTAGGTTATAGTGGAAACACCAACTACAACGCATATGAAACCACAGCAACATTCAATGTAGAAAAACAAGACGTAATCGTAACAGTAGATCCTATTGCAGATGCAAAATTAGGTGAAAACATTACTATTACAGGTACTTTCACAGATGCAAACGGTAAAGCAATAGCAAACAGTAACGTAAAAATCACAATCAACGGCAAAAAATACTATGCAAAAACAGACAGTACAGGAACATACACATTAACAACCACAGTAACAAGCGCTGGAATAAACAATATAACAGTTGGATACAGTGGAAACGATAAATACAATGCATATGAAGAAACAGTAACAGTCAATGTAGGAGCACAAGACGTAATTGTAACATATGAACCAATAGATGATGTAACTATTGGCGAAAACGTAACAATTAAAGGTACTTTCACAGATGCAAACGGTAAAGCAATTAAAAATAGTAATGTAAAAATTACAATTGATGGCAAAAAATACTATGCAAAAACTGACAGTACCGGTGCTTACACATTTACAGCAGAAATGACAAAAGCCGGTGAAAAAACAGTAACCATAGGTTATAGTGGAAGCGACAAATACAACGAATACGTAACTGAAACATCATTTGTTGTACTTGAAAAAGCATAAAACAAGATAAGGTATTCAATACCTTATTTAACTTTTTTTTTTTATTATTCTTTTTTAACAGTATTTTTACTTAAAAACATTAACATAATTTTATAAAATATTTTCATAGGAAGTTTTTTTACAGGATTGCATGGAACTTCCGGAGAATATTCATGGTTTATTAACTTATTTTCAATCCAATACTTATTATCATATCCGATAGTGTTATTTCCAGCCATTGCTCTCCATACATTATACATTATTAAAGCTTTAAAGCTAGGGCTAGTTAACTTATTTTCTTTAATGCTGGAGTAAAATTTAATAACTTCTTTGTCTATTTTCTGTTTAGTTTCCAATGGGAGATAACCATGAGCATCGTGTGAATGTATTAAAAACAAATTATATCTCTGATTATAACCCATATTTTCCAGAGTTTCATCTAAATATTTGCCCACTTTTTTGTGACCTGCACCAGCAGTAGTCACCACAACCATTGCTCTCTTTTTAAAAAAGTAGGGTCTGTGATAAAAGTAGGCCAAGTGATCGATAAAATTTTTCATTACTCCAGTGACATTAAGAGCATAAACGGGGCTGGTGATTATTAATCCATCACATGATTTCATACTTTCGGCGATAGGTTGAATTATAGAACTGTGTGGACACGTATCTTCACCCTTTGTAAAACAATTATAACAACCGATACAACAAGGAATATTTTCATTAATCAAATCTATTTCTGTAAATGTTATATTTTCATCCAAATTTGTCAGAGTATCTTTTGTTCGTTCAATAATTTTCCACGTGTTTTGTCTTCTAGGACTCCCATTAATAATTAAAAATTTCATTTTTATTCCCTCAGAGTTCATAATTCCTTTATTATAATATATGTTAATTAAATTATTGCTTTTTTGTATTTTTTAGTCAATAGGAAATTATTATTGTAAGTAATGACAAAAATATAAATTAATATAATCTTACATAATCTAATTTTATGGAAAGATTATAATTTAAGGGATATTCATCAAAAAAACCATAAACTCAATTTATGAAATCCCAACATTAATAAAATTAAAGGAGATACTGTATGCCAATAAATGAGGTAGAACAGGGATATAATAAAGCTTTAGAAAATAAAATACAAAGATTCTGGCAAGAACAGAATATATATGATAAAACAAGTAAACTACGGGAAAACAAGCCAAGATATTCATTCCTTGATGGACCACCGTATTGTAGTGGAAGAATACACTTGGGAACTGCTTGGAACAAAACTATCAAAGATGCATTTTTAAGATATAAAAGTATGTCTGGTTACAGTTTAAGAAGACAGGCAGGATGGGACACTCACGGATTACCTATTGAACATAAAGTAGAACAATTGCTTGAAATCAAAAGTAAACAGGAAATTGAAGAAAAATATGGTATTGACAACTTTGTTGAAAAATGTAAAGAGTTTGCAATAAAAAACAAAGAAGACATGACCGAACAATTCAAATCAATGGGTATCTGGATGGACTGGGAAGATCCATATGTAACATATGATAATAGTTATATGGAATCCTGCTGGTGGACACTTAAAAAAGCAGATGAAAGGGACTTATTGGTTCAGGATAAAAGAGTAATCACATGGTGTCCTCAGTGTGAAACAGCACTTGCAAATGCAGAAATAGAATATGATGAAATACAGGATCCATCTATCTATGTTAAATTTGAGCTTGTAAATCAAGAATTTGACGTGCCAAGTTATGTACTGATATGGACAACAACACCTTGGACAATACCTGCAAACATGGCAGTAAGTGTTCATCCCGAATTTGAATACTCATACATAAAAGTATCTGACGATGAAGGAAAACAAGAAATATTGCTCATGGCAACTGGTTTAATCGATTCCTTATTTGAAGAAGATCAGTATGAAATCATAAAAACAGTAACCGGTGAATCACTGGATGGTCTTGAATATTTACATCCATTACGGGAAGAAGTACCATTACAAGCAGAATTCTCCCATAGAATTATCTTGGGTGATCATGTAACATTGGAAGATGGTACTGGTTGTGTACATACTGCACCAGGTCATGGTCCTGAGGACTATGAAGTTGGGGTAAAAAACGGTATAGAAGTATTTTGTCCGGTAGGAGAAAATGGTTGTTACACAGAAGAAGCAGGAAAATATGCTGATTGTGGCGTAAAAGATGCAAATCCTGAAATAACTCATGATTTATATCATAATGGTGCATTACTTAAAGAAGGAACAATAGACCACAGGGTAGGACTTTGTTGGAGATGTAAAACACCAATTATATACATAGCAACAAAACAATGGTTTATTAAAGTAACGGAAATCAAGGATCAAATGCTTGAACAGGTTGATGCAGTAGAATGGGTACCATCATGGGCTGGAGAAAGTAGATTCAAGGATTGGGTTTCTAACGCACGTGACTGGACTATCTCAAGACAAAGATACTGGGGTATACCAATACCTATATGGACTTGTGAAGACTGTGATTCAAAAGTAGTTGTAGGTTCAAAACAGGAACTTAAAGAATTATCCGGGGATGATACTTTAACAGGTGACTTTGTACACAGACCACATGTGGATAATATTACAATTCCATGTGAATGCGGACATGATATGCACAGAGTACCGGATGTTCTTGATGTATGGATAGACTCAGGTGTAGCAGGATGGGCAGCATTACACTATCCACAGGATCCATCAGAAAACTTTGAGGATTGGTTCCCATACGATTTCATTACAGAAGGACATGATCAAACAAGAGGATGGTTCTATTCACAGTTAGGACTTGGAGTAGCCGCATTCGGTAAGGCACCATACAAAAAAGTGTTGATGCACGGATTTACTCTTGACGATAAAGGACAGAAGATGAGTAAATCAATAGGAAATGTTGTAAGTCCTGAAGAAGTAATAGAAAAATATAGTGCAGATACATTAAGATTCTATCTGTTGGATGCAAACAAACCATGGGATGACCTTAAATTTAATTGGGATGAAGTACAGAACTCATCAAAATTATTCAACATTTTATGGAACGTTTACTACTTCTCAACAACATACATGAGCTTAGACAACTTTGACCCAACAGCTCACAATAAAGAAGATCTAACATTCAGACAAGAAGATTTATGGATTCGTTCACGTGTAAACACTCTCATAAAATCAGTAAGTGAAGACATAGAATCATTAGTATTCAACAGAGCAACAGAAAAAATCACAGAATTTGTACTCGAAGATTTAAGCAGATGGTATGTAAGACTTATCCGTGGAAGAACATGGGTGGAAAGTGACGATCCTGATAAATTAGGAGCATATTACACTTTATACTATACTTTAAAAGATTTAATAAGAGTATTGGCACCTATTGCTCCACACGTAACCGAAGAAATATATCAAAACCTTGTACGTGGTGTTGAATGTGATGCACCTGAAAGTGTACACATGCTTGACTGGGAATATGATGAAACGGAAATCGACACGGACCTTGAAGAAAATATGACACACATACGTGACATACTTGAAGCAAGTGCTCACGCAAGAGATGTTGCAAGATTTAAACTCAGATGGCCTGTACAAAATATTACAGTAGTAACTGAGGATGATGCAGTAAAAACTGCTATAACTTCATTAGAAAGTGTACTATTAGAACAGGCAAACTCTAAAAAAGTAACAATAGAAACAGAGTTAGAAAATGCAATAGTCATTGCAAAACCTAACATGTCAATACTAGGTCCAAAACTTAGGGGAGACTTAGGAAGGGTTAAAAAATACTTTGAACAGGATGATGTGGATGCCGGAATTATCCTTGATGAAGTAACACAAAATGGTGAATATACAATACACTTTGATGACAAAGACATTACCCTTGTTGAAGAGGAAATTTTATTTGAAAAAGATGTACCTGAAAACTTGGTAAGTTGTGACTTTGAAGGTGGAAGTGTATATGTGGATACTGAAGTAACTCCTGAAATATACTCTGAAGCAATGGCTCGTGAATTAATACGTCGTATACAGGATATGCGTAAAGATTTAGACTTGAATGTAGAAGCAAACATACAGGTCATTGTTGAATGTAGTGAAGAATTTAAAGATGCCGTGCTACCACACCAAGATTACATATCTAATGAAGTACGTACTGCTAACTTGGAATTTGATGATATCTCTTCAGATGAAGGATATACAAAAGAATGGAAAATTGAAGAAGAACAACTTAGAATATTCATTAAAGAATAATATTAAAAAAATTTGAAGGTTGTATGAGTTTATGGTTTTAACTGATGATGAATTAAAATATATTAATGAAGTATTAGGTAGAGAACCTAATGAATTAGAATTAGGAATGATGGATGTCATGTTCTCTGAGCATTGTTCCTATAAAAGTAGTAGACCAATTCTAAGAAACTTCCCTACAGATGGTCCGGATGTAATTTTAGGTCCTGGTGACGATGCAGGTATTGTAAGCTTAACGGATGAATATGCATTGGCAATCGGTATGGAAAGTCACAACCACCCTTCAGCTGTTGAACCTTATGGTGGTGCAGGTACAGGTATTGGTGGTATTGTAAGAGATATTATAAGTATGGGAGCAAGACCGGTTGTACTATTGGATGCACTTAGATTTGGACATATGAGTGATCAAAGATCAAAATACATATTCGATTATGTTGTAAAAGGAATTTCAGACTACGGAAACAGGATTGGAGTGCCAACCGTAGGTGGAGAAATAGAATTTGATGATAATTTCCAATACAATCCTATGGTAAATGTAGTTTGTGCAGGACTGGTTAAGAAAGATGAAATAGTATATGGAAGTGCACCGATTGTGGGTGACGTATATTTCCTCATGGGAGGAACAACTGGTCGTGATGGAATACATGGCGTAACTTTTGCTTCAGAAGAATTGACAAGTAATTCTGAAATAGAAGATAGGCCGGCAGTACAGGTAGCAGATCCATTCACTAAAAAACGTGTAATGGAAGCAACATATGAATTGTTAGAAACATTGGACATTCACGGTGTAAAAGATCTTGGTGGTGGAGGATTAACCTGTTGTCTATCTGAAATGGCAGATAAAGGTGGAAATGGTTCCTGTATTGATTTAAACAAAATACCATTACGTGAAGAAAACATGACACCGTATGAAATAATGTTATCTGAATCCCAGGAACGTATGGTATTTGCTATTTCACCGGAAGATGTTGAAAAGGCATCAGCAATATGTGAAAAACATGATTTATCACATGCAGTAATCGGTGAAATAATCGATAAAAGAGAATTTATCATCAAAGATGGTGATGAAATAATATGCCACGCACCTAACGTATTGTTTACTGATGCACCAATCATTGAAAGGGAAGCAAAAGCACCTGAAAAAGTAATTGTGGATGTTGATATTCCTGAAACTGATCCTCAGGAAGCATTACTTGCACTTTTAGCATCTGAAAACATCACCAGCAAAGAATGGGTATACAGTCAATATGACCATGAAGTACAATTAAGAACAATTGTAAAACCTGGTGACGATGCCGCAGTTATTAAAGTAGATGATGAAACATCATTTACAATAGGAACTGACTGTAACAGTACTCATGTATTGCTTGATCCATATCATGGAGCAGCAGCTGCAGTACTGGAATCCATTAACAATTCAATAAGTATGGGTGCAAGACCAATAGCATTGGTGGACTGTCTTAACTTTGGTAACCCTGAAAAACCGGAAGTATTCTGGCAATTCAAAGAAGCTGTAAGGGGTATGAGTGATGTAGCAAACAAATTCAATACGGCTTTCATAAGTGGTAACGTAAGTTTCTATAATGAAACTGAAGGAGTAACAGTTAATCCATCTCCAATAGTTGGAACTGTTGGTGTATTAAATAATGATTACATTAAAACTATGACTTTCAAAGAAGAGGGTGACGTAATCTTTGTTATAGGTAACACTTATCCTGAACTTGATGGTTCACAATACTACAAGGAAATTCATAATGTAGTCCAAGGATATCCTCCTGAAGTAAGAATTGACGAAAATTATGCTGTTTCAATGGAAATACAAAAGCTTATCCAGGAATGTAACGAAGAAATAACTGCAGTACATGACATATCCAAAGGTGGACTAGTAACTGCATTGGCACTTATGAGTATTAAATCGGATAAGGCAGTAAATGTTGACGTTGCTGCAATTCCATCTACAGTTGATTTAACTCAGGATGAAAAATTGTTCTCAGAATCTAATGGCAGGTTTATCATAACTGTCAAATCAGATAAGGTGGATAAAGTTAAAGAAATGTTGGATAATGATTCAATTGCTTATTCAATTGTTGGAGAAGTTACTTGTGATAATTTCATAATTAATAACGATTCTGAAGAATTAATTAATGTTGAAGTGGAAAAACTTTTAAAAGCAAACACAACTACAATTGAAAATCAAATGGCTTAAAATTATAGAAGGTCATTCTAATGAATGCATTATGGTATTATGCAATAGGTTTTGTTATAGTATGGGTATTGGCGGTTTTATTGAAAGGAAAGTATGATAGTATTTCCGTTCAAGGAATTGTCATAATGCTAAAAACAGAGAAATTGCACGATATTATTGATCGAATTGCTAAAAAAGTTCCAAGATTCTGGAAAGCATATATGAACATAGGAATTCCAATAGGATTTTTATTTATGGGCATTATGTTTGTAGCTATATTGTGGTCTTTGCAGTTAATGTTTGAAATGCCTACGGTTTCATTAATTTTGCCTGGAGTGGATATTCCAGGTTCTCCTTTATATATTCCTTTTGGAACAGGATTATTGGCATTGGCAACGGTTCTCATAATTCACGAAGGTGGACATGGGGTACTTGCAAGAGTTGAGGGAGTTGCAATCGATTCTGTGGGTTTATTGTTGATGTTAATAATTCCGGGAGCATTTGTAGAACCGAATGAAGAGGAACTCAAAAAAATAAACGGTATTAGTAAATTACGAGTATATTTTGCCGGACCAATGTTTAACATGGGATTGGCAGCCATAGCTTTAATATTAATGATGTTCGTTGGAGGATTTGTTGCTTCCGATGTATACACTTCTGATGGGATGGAAATTACCAGTGTAATTCCGTCCAGTCCCTCTGATGGAGTATTATCCGATGGAATGATTATTCAGGGAGTAAATAACAAGACTGTTAGAAACTACTCATCTTATGTTGTAGCAATGAATGATACCCAAATAGGTGATAATATTTCAATTACTACTGATAAGGGCACATATAATATAGTCAGTACTTCGAATCCGAATAATAGCAGCAGATCATATATAGGTGTACGTTCACAGGAACATAAAATAGTTTCTCCAGAAGTTCAGGACAAATATGGAACTTTTATTCCATGGTTAATGACTCAATTAAGAGAGTTCTTATATCTAGTATTCTTACTGAACTTCTCAGTAGGTACATTTAACCTTTTACCAATGAAGCCTTTGGATGGTGGATTGATTCTTGAGGAAGTAGTAAATTTCAGGATTACTGATGAGCGTAGGAAAGATTTTAATAACACTCTAAACTGGTGGACAAGACCATTACCATTGAGTATTCGTTGTTGGATAAATAGAATATTCAATGCTTTATTGGACTTTTTACATAAAATTGAACTCAGTGAAACTAAAGCACAGTTTATAGTTAGAGCATTTAGTTATTTCCTGATAATAATTCTATTCATTCTCATATTGTATGGTATGCTTCCAGGAATACTTAAAATGATTTAAACTCTTTTTATTATTTTTTTTATCATATTTTCTAAATTTTTATTATAATCTTTGTTCAAATATAGTATTAATTATCAAAATATTTAGGGTGAACCATTATGAATAAAATGAACATTGTAGGTATTGGTCCGGGAGACAGAGAATACTTAACATTAGGTGCTATAGAAACTATTGAAAATTCAGATGTATTGGTTGGTAGTCAAAGATCATTGGATCTATTTGATTATTTGGATGCTAAGATGGTTGTTTTAGAACCTAGAGATATTCCAAAAACAGTTAAAATGGCAGTATCTTATCTTGATGATGGTTTAAAAGTATCTGTTTTATCCACGGGTGATCCGGGTTTTAGTGGAATGCTTAAAACAATACAAAAATTATCTCCAAAAACTAAAGTAAACGTTATTCCTGGAATAAGTTCAGTTCAACTAGCAGCAGCAAAAGTGCAAATACCATGGGATACAGCAAATCTCTTAACAATTCATGGTGGTAAAGCTCCAACGGATGACTTACTGGAAAAGCTCGATAATACAAGACCAAATATTGTACTTCCTAACAGACATATCAGTGAATTGGCAGAATATTTGATAGATCATGGATACAGTCCAGAACATGAAATAACTATTTGTGAAAAATTAAGTTATCCTGATGAACAAATAGTTCAGGTAACATTGGGTGAAGCAATAAATATGGACTTCGGTTATATGTGTGTAGTTATAATATAATCATACAATCCTTAATTTTCTATTTAACCTCCATTTATCACTTATTTTTAATTTTTCAATAACTTAATTATTTAAAAACAACATATATTATTAATATATTAATTAATTTCATAGAATATAATTTTTTTAATAGATTATTTTAATATTTTAACTAAGTAGAAGGAGATTTGATATGTTACAAATAGCAGTAACAGGTAAACCAAATGTAGGTAAATCCTCATTTTTTAATTCAGCAACTTTATCAGAGGCAGAAGTTGCAAATTATCCATTCACAACAATAGATGCAAATGCAGCAATAGCTTATGTAACAGCTGAATGTCCATGTAAAGAATTAGAACTTACATGTAATCCAAGAACCGGAAAATGTGAGGAGGGGATACGTTACATTCCAGTAGAATTAATTGATGTTGCAGGTTTGGTACCTGGAGCATACGAAGGAAAAGGTTTGGGAAACAAATTTTTAGATGATTTAAGTCAGGCAAGAGCATTAATTCATATTATAGATGCTTCAGGAGGTACTGATGCGGAAGGAAATCCATGTGAACCGGGTACACATGACCCATTGGATGATGTTAATTTCCTTAAACATGAAGTAACCATGTGGGTATACTCTATTTTGGAAAGAAATTGGCCAAGACTTATACGAAAAGTTATGAGTGAACATCTGAATTTTGCAAAAGTCATATCAGAACAATTAACCGGAGCAGGAGTATTGTTGGATGATGTTATAGAAGCAGAACGTATCATGGATGATGACTATGATAAGTGGGAACAGGAGGATATGTTACGCTTTATTGACAAGATACTTGAATCTGCAAAACCTATTATTATCGTAGCAAATAAAATTGATACTCCACAGGCAGAAGAAAATATAAAAAGACTTAAAGAAAAGTATGAACAGGTAATTCCTACAAGTGCGGAATCTGAATTGGCATTGGTTAATGCAGCTAAAGCAGGACTTATCAAATACCATTCTGGAGAAGATCATTTTGAAATACTGGATGAGTCTAAATTGTCTGATAAACAAAAGATGGCACTTAATTACATAGATGAACATGTTCTTAAAAAATATGGTTCAACAGGAATACAGGAAACTATTAACAAGGCAGTCTATGAAACATTAAATAACATAGTCGTATATCCGGTTGAAGATGAACACAAGTTTTCTGATCAAAAAGGTAATATATTGCCTGATGCATTGTTGGTACCAAAAGGATCAAATCCAAGAGACTTGGCATATTGTATTCACACGGATATTGGGGACGGTTTTACACATGCAATTGATGCAAGACGTAACATGAGAATCTCCAGTGAACAGGAACTCAAACAATCGGATATAATAAGTATTATAGCAAATAAGTAGGTGTATTGTATGAAAACATTAATCTATGCCGACTATGAAACTGATTTAAACAAATACAAAAATTTAAATTCAGATGTTATGGTATATGATGAAACAGGTATAATCAATACGGATTTTGAAAAAACAGATTCATTAGACATGTTTTCAAATGTTGATGCAGTAATATTTACACAAAATTGCATTATAAATGGTGAATATGATACCAGTAAATTAAAAGAGGCATGTATTAAAATACAAAACTGCGTATTGGATGAGGTACTGTTGATTTTTGATACAAAGGTACCTCCAAGGACAGTACTTAAAATGTCAAAAGTTATTGACGAATACGGATTAATTCCAGACATTAAATTGGCATATACTACAGAAATTAATGATAACTTAAGAATAATTGCAGGTAAAAATGATTCCTGTCTGCAAAAGGCGGTTAATTTGTATGAGACCATGTCTAATGAAATAAAGACAGTTAAACATATCCAGACAGCAGAATTTATACCTATTCTTCAAAATGCATATAAGGATGCTTTGGTGGCATTGGCAAATGAAACTGCAATTTTATCTGAAGCTTTAACCATTGATTTAACAGAAGCGATTGATGTTGCAAACACCGGTGAAGGAATAAATCTCTTATATCCTCAACCAATACTTAAAAATGAGATTTCCCGAGATTCGGAGGAAATAAACAAGTTAGCAAACGAATATGGTGAACCATCACAGTTATCAGAAACTATCAGGAATACAAATAACTATGTTGCATACCATATGGCTTACATGGCAGAAAAAGAGTTATATCTTAAAGAACATCTTGCAATGTTTGAAACTACAGTGGCAATACTTGGAATTACTGAAGATGAAGAACTGATTTCTGAAAAAGACAATGCTTCATTAACTTTAATAGATGATTTTGTAAGCAGGGACGTTGAAGTGTGGGCACATGATGATAAGGTTCCGGAAGAAATAATTGAAGAGCATGGTGCAAAGAAAATCACATTGGAAGAAGCTTATGAAGCTGATTGTATAATAGTTATGCTTGATAATGAAGAATACAGGCAGTTAAATCCTGAAAGAATTGAAAAAGTGATTATTACAGCCCTACCAATATTCGATCAGAACAAATTTGAAAATGTAAAATATAGTTGTGTAGGTCATTACAGATTAAAGGAAGGTGAAATGTTATGATTCATCCAAGACCAAGTCCAATAGCTGCTGCTCTTTACACGTTAAGAGATCTGGAAGTTGACGTAATAATTATGCATGGACCGGCAGGATGTTGTTTTAGAACAGGAAGATTACTTGAAGATGAAGGAATACGAGTAATCACTACTGCCATGAACGAAAACGATTTTATTTTTGGAGCAAGTGAAAAATTAATCGAAACTATTCGTGAAGTGGAAGATACATTTCATCCAAAAAATATAGGAATAGTTGGTACCTGTGCAAGTATGATTATTGGAGAAAACATGAAAAATGATGCACAGGAAGCAGGAATCGATGCAAATATAATAATAGTTGAAACTCATGGAGGATATGAATCAGGGGATAATACTGCAGGTGCAATTCAAGCATTAAAAGCCGCTAATGCTGCAGGTTTAATCACTGAAGAAGAAGTTGAAAGACAATCATTAATGCTTCAAAAAGCTACAGAATTGGAAAAGAGCAGGGGAATGGCTAAAGGTACTTACATTAAACCAAATTATGGGGATAATAAGGTTAAAGTTGCAAAAGAAATAATTGAATCTCTTGAATCCGATAAAAAAGTAACCATTGTTCTCAATGCTAAAAAAGAAACAAGTTACCTTTTTGCAGATATAATGACTATCGACTGGACAAAATATTATCCAAATAATTCTCCGATTTATATTTCAAATACTGATGAAGAAATAGGATTGCCCTACATTAAACACCATGCAAAAACGGTAAATGAAACTATCAGTAAAAAATCAGATTATATTACTGGAGGATTGGATGAATATCCTGTAACAGGAATTAAAGCTGAAGAGGTATTAAATGAATTAAATTCGGATTTAACAATTGTATTGGGAGTGCCTCATGCAGTTGATGTAACAAAGGTTCCAGGTAAAACAATAGCCGTTACTGATGGGCCGAGATTGGTTGAACCATTAAAACAAATGGGATTTGACTATGTTGTCACAGAATTGGATGCTCATTCTAAAACTTTGGGTGCAAAATCAATAGTTGAATCAGAATTTGCACAAACAATACGGGGATTATTAGAATAACTGAAAATTAAACATTTTTCAAAAATTGATTAAAAAATAAAACAAAATATAATATCTATGAATAAGATATATATCTATAATTTAAAATATCAACACAGGTGAATTCATTGAATATAGTAATTATAGGAGCAGGAGCTTCAGGTCTAACTGCCGCATCAAATATTAGGAAATACGATGACGAATCTCAAATAATAGTATTTACTACACAAAAACACGTAGCATACTCTCCATGTGCAATTCCTTATGTAATAGGAGGACACATAGATAGCTTTGACGATATTATTATGCATAAACCAGAGGAATACATGCGTAAAAATATCAGAATACTTACAGAAACAGAAGTTGTAGAGATTAATAATGATATTACTGAGTTAACATATCAGGATAAAAAAGGTAACAAACAAAATCTCAAATATGATAAATTAGTCATAGCAACTGGTGGAAAACCTTTAATCCCTCCAATTCCAGGTAAAGATTTGGAAGGAGTTTTCAAAGTAAGAACAGTTGAAGATGGAGAAGAAATTCTTGCATACTCACAAAAATGTAAAAATGTAACTCTTGTCGGTGGAGGAGCAATAGGATTGGAACTTGGTTCTGAATTAGCAAATAAGGGAATTAAAGTTACAATTGCTGAAATGATGCCACAATTATTCCCAAGATCATTTGATCAGGAAATGTCTGATAAATTCCAGGAACACCTTCAGGGTAAAAACATTGAAATATTAACCAGTTCTGCAGTAGAATCAATTAACGGTGAAACAAAAGTAGAATCCGTTACAATAGATGGTGTTGAAAGACCTGCAGATATGGTAATTTTATCCACTGGTGTAAGACCACAAACAGAATTGGCAGAGAGTATTGGTTGTGAACTTGGACATTTTGCAATCAAAGTAAATCCACACATGGAAACATCAGTGCCTAATGTCTATGCAGCAGGGGATTGTGTTGAAGTAACCAATGCAGTTACTGGAGATATAACTCTTTCACCATTAGGAACAACTGCAGTAAGACAAGGTATTATTTTAGCTAAAAATTTAGCAGGACATGAAATAGAATTCCAACCTGTACTTAACTCCACAGTATCACAGATAGGTGGTATGGAAATGGGAGCAGTAGGTATCACACAACAGGAAGCAGAAAAATTAGAAATACCTGTTGTAGTAAGTACTATTGAATCATTAAGTCGTGCAAGATATTATCCTGGAAGCAAACCATTATTCCTTAAATTAATTGCAAAAACAGATGGAACAATTATTGGATGTCAAATGTTTGGTCAGGAAGCAGTAGCTGAAAGAGTGGATACAATGACAGCAATAATGTCACAAAAATTAACCTGTGATGATGTAGTTTCAATGGAATTCTCATATGCACCACCTGTATCTCAAGTAATTGACCCTATTGCTCAGGCAGCAGAGGAATGTCTTGAAAAAATAGATGCTCTTGATGAAGAATGTGATTGTGCTGTTGAAGAAGAACCTGAAGATGAAACACCTGTTGAAGAAGTTAAAACTGCTGAAAAAGTATCTAAAGAAGAACCTAAAGAAGAAGCAGTTGAAGAAGAACCTAAAGAAAAAGAAATGACTTTCCCTGAATACTTAAGAAGTCAAGGATTAATTGATTAAATTAATTCTTTTTTATCTATTTTTTATAATTTTATTTTTTTCAAACAATTTATTTCTAAGGAATTAATCATAGTTTATAGAATAAGCAGATATGCTATACGTATTACTATGGATATAAATTGTCTAATTTAATTGAATAAGCTTTTTTTTTAAAATTAGTACTGTTGGAGTTTAAGTAAAAAAAATATAAGTGTGTTGTACACTTATATACAGGTGTATCCACCGTCAACTGCAATTGATTGACCAGTTACGTAACCTGATTTTGGAGATGCTAAGTAAACTACTGTTGAATCTAATTCTCCGTCAACACCAGATCTACCTACAGGTACAACTGTTTTTGTGTATGCTTTGTATTCTTCGGTTTCTAATAAGTCAATTGTTAATTCTGTTGGGAATGTTCCAGGACAAATTGCGTTTACAGTAATGTTGTATTTTGCCCATTCTGCTGCTAATTGTCTTGTGAGGTTTACTACTCCACCTTTTGCTGCTGCGTATGGGGAGGTAGGTGTTGCCATTGTTCCTACTAAACCGAACATTGATGCAGTGTTTATGATACGTCCGTATTTTTGTGGAATCATTGCTTCACGTGCTACTTCTCTTGACATTTTGAATGTACCAGTAAGGTCTACATCTACTGTTTTGTTCCATTCATCATCTGTTAATAATTCTGCTTCTTTGGTTGCTCCGTATCCTGCGTTGTTGTGTAAGATATCGATTCTTCCGTAGTGGTCCATAATTTCTTTTACACAGTTTTGTACACTTTCTGTGTCTGTTACATCACAAACTACTCCAATACAGTCTACTCCGATTTCTTTGATTTCTTCAGCTACTTGATCTAATCTTTCTTTTCTTCTTCCAGTAATTACAATGTCTGCACCATATCTTGCATATGCTTTTGCCATTTGTACTCCAATACCGGAGGATGCTCCACTAACTACTGCTACTTGTCCGCTTAAATCAAATAAATCATTCATGTTATTTTTTCTCCTATAATATATTATATTAATCAATTTTTATGTGAATTATATTCACACTATATATCATGATTTATCATTATAATTATATATACTTTACATGAATTTATTTTTTAAAAAACGCGTTATATTTTGATAAGGAGGTTAATCTTAGCATATGTTTCTTTTTTTATTTTTATTATCATTTAAAAAATTTATTTAGTATCAGAAATATATTTCCGTCTCTAATTTTTAAAATTACTTTTTTTAATGTTCAATATTAAAATCAAAATAAAAAAATATAAAAAAAAGAAGATTATTGAGATTTATTTTCTCGACAAACTTTTTTGTATTCTGCTCCCTGAATATCGTGATATTTAACCATACCAATCATTTCTCTTTGGTCAATAAGTTCTTTATCTTCGAAGGAAACAGTTTCTTCATTGTATAATGCACAACATGATTTTTTAGTGATTACTTTCATGGAACCTTTATGTAATCTAACTTCTACAGCACCATTTACTCTTTTTTGCATATGGTCATTGATTACATCCAAATCTTTTCTTAATGGTTCGTTCCATAATCCTTCATAAACCAATTCAGCATAGGTATTGCTTAAGTTTTCTGCAAATTTAATTTCTTTTCTACTGAAGATAAGTTTTTCCAATGCTGCATGTGCAGTAATAAGAAGGATTGCTCCAGGAGTTTCATAGTTTTCTCTTGATTTTAATCCTATGATTCTGTCTTCAATCATATCGATTCTACCAATTCCATGTTCTCCGGCAATTTCATTTGCTTTTCTTATAAGAGATACAGGATCTAATTCCACATCATCAATTTTTGTTGGTATACCGTTTCTGAATGAGATTTTAACAATTTGTGGTTCATCAGGTGCATCTATTGTGGATTTGGTCCATTCGTAAATATCTTCTGGAGCCGGTGTAGCAGGGTTTTCTAATAATCCACCTTCTATTGATCTTCCCCAAAGGTTTTCATCTATACTGTATATTTTTTCTGATGGTAATGGTATGCCGTGTTCTTTTGCATATTCCTGTTCTTCGGTTCTGGTAAGGTTATAATCTCTTATTGGTGCTACAATGTATAAGTCAGATTCTGATCTGATTGTTGCTTCAAATCTGAACTGATCGTTTCCTTTACCGGTACAACCATGTGCAATTGTTGCTGCTCCTTCTTTTTCTGCTATTTCAACGATTTTTTTTGCAATTAATGGTCTTGCAAATGCAGTACTGAGAGGGTATCCTTCGTATAATGCATTGGTTTTGATACATCTGAATGCATAATCTCTTGCAAATTCATCTTTTGCATCAATGGTGTAGTGTTTGCTTGAACCAATTTTTTCTGCAGCTTCTTGTGGTCTTTTTATTTCATCTTCAGGTTGACCTACATCTACACAAGCTGTGATTACTTCCATGTTATATTTTTCTTCCAGGAGTTTAACACAAACTGATGTGTCTAATCCTCCACTAAATGCTAATACACATTTTTCCATTTTTTCACCTACATATCTTTTTTTAATAAATTAATTATATAATAATCTTAGATGTCAATTTTTGAATCTTAAAAATTTATATTACTACTATATATCTTTTATTATTCTAATAAAATTTGCTATTTTAAAAATAGAAAATAAATATGTCATGTTAAAATCTATTATTTTTATTCTTTTGAATAAAATTAAATAGTTTTTTAAACATAAATTGAACATAGGATTGTAATTATGTATAAGTTTAACTTTCTTTCTATTGATTCATCTACTAAAGGTAATGTATTGGCTAATAACCAGTTAAATAGATATTTTATTAACAAAGGATACAGAAAAAAATCTGAATTGATGGAATATATCAACAGGACTTCGGAGGGAACCATGGTTTTCACATTAGGTGAAGGCAGATATAATTTATTACTGGTTGGGGGGGTTCATGGTAATGAACTTGCTTCACAGGCTGCCTTAATTAAATTAATGGATGAAGTTATAGAGGGTAATGTTAAACTTAAATGTAAATTACATATTGTTCCATTTCTGATACCATATGCAACTATGATTAATTCAAGAAATTATCATGATAAAGATATGAACAGGAATGCTCATTCAGAGGGGATTACTAGAAAAATTATTGATTATGCCGTTGAAAATAACATCACTGCTCTTTGTGACTGTCATTCAACGGATCCTAACAACAAACCGGGATTTGCCAGTGTATTCTGTTCTGTAAAACCATTGATTGACAGTTCAAGGATAGCCAGCTATGTTTGTAAAAATACGAATTCTAGAATTTTACCGATTGCTGAGGCAGGTTCGGTTTTACATGGTGCTGTTGAAGATGAAGCAAATCTTAGAGGTATTCCTGCAATTACATGTGAAACGGTTTGTGAAAATGGGAAGTTAGATGAAAATTCAGTAAATTTTTCTTTTAAACAGATTATAAGCTTTTTGGATTATTTTGGTGTAATATGACTGGATTGCTATGAAGATTAATATTAAAAGTTTTTATTAGTATACATACTTCTTTTATTTTTAATGGCAGTTTTGAGGGTATTTTCTAGTAAAAATCTAATAATACTTTATTGAGACAAACAACATCTGAACCAATGCCAAAATTAAACATTATAGTTTCAGGTCATCTACTTGATAAGCGTATTAAATTAAATAATGAATCTTTATATGATTCAACAGTTAAGAAAATCTCAAATATACAAAACAGGATAATGATAATATCCGATTTTTTACTAAATCATATTCCGGCAGGTAAAATAAACAACAGATTCATGGAAAATATTTATCTGCTTCTACTGTGAAATGATGTTATTTTATCACAG
>NZ_JAEELZ010000013.1 GCF_016282985.1 Methanosphaera sp. | reverse complement strand
TAAAAAACATTTACATTTATCAATTTTCATTGAAAAACAGAGTTATGGTTGATAAAAATCTAAATAATATCTTCTTACATAATACTATTAATTTAAACTATTTTTATGATAAATAACATAATAGATTAATAATGGATTCTTTTAATTAAGATATACAAATTAGAAAAGAACTTAAAATACTTATTAATCATAATAAAGAAGGGAGTTTATGGTAAAAACAGTTGAAGAGATACAATCCAACTTAGATTCTGGGCATGCAGTTGTCTTAACTCCTGATGAATTAAAAACTAAATTTCGTAATGGTGAGGAAGTTAGTGTAAATGATGTTGATGTAGTAACCTGTGGTACAAGTGGGGTAATGAGTGGGACGACAGCACTATTCCACATACCTGTGGCAGAACCGGGTTCATTTAACAAAGCTAAGGAAGTTTACCTTAACGGTATTCCAGCTTATCCTGGACCATGTCCTAATGAATTGTTGGGAACAGTTGATGTAATTCTTTATGGAACAAATCATAGTACAACGATTGAAAATTATGGTGGTGGATTTTTAATCAAAGATTTGATTGAAGGTAAAGAAATAGATGTTAAAGTAATTGATGTTGAAGATAACGAATTCAATACTACAGTTACACTGGAAGATTTACCAACCGCCAGGCTAATTGGAACGCGAAATGCATTCATGAATTACAGTTCATTTACAAATCCTGACAAAGTTTCTGTAAAATCAATTTTTAATGCTGCTCCAATGGAAGGACCTTACAATTCTTTCACTTTCAGTGGATGTGGTGAAATCAATCCATTACAAAACGATCCCGAACAAAAAATTATCACAAAAGGAACAAAAGTATTGTTGAATGGAGCAGAAGGAGTCGTAATAGATAATGGAACCAGAAGTACATCTGAAAAACCTAACCTAATGCTGACGGCAGATATGAAGGATATGAAATCATATTACTGTGGTGGTTTCCAGACAGGTATGGGTCCCGAAATATTTAATTCTGTGGCTATACCAATCCCTGTATTGAATGAAAATATTCTGGAAAATCTTAAAGTTTTAAACAAAGATATATCATTACCTGTTTGTGATATTCATGGAAGACATTTACCAATTGCTACTGTGGATTACACTGTTTGGGAAGATGTAGATTACAGACCAACTACAGAACCAGACATGTGTTTCAATTGTATTCCTTGTTTACCTGCACTTTATTGTCCAACAAATGCATACGATAAAGATACAAAAACAGTTAATTCGGAGTTATGTTTTGGATGTGGTTATTGTTCTATGGTTTGTCCTAGAGGAATTCCAAGTATTAATATGGGAAGTATTTCCATAGAAGCCGAGGGTAAAACTAGAAAAATAGATGTAACTTGTCGTCAATCAGATAAAAAACGAGCTTTGGATATTTCTGAAGAACTAAAAACAAAGATTTTAGATGGTTCATTTAAATTATAACCCTTTTTCTATTATTTTTTCTATTTTCAAAATTTATTAATAAATCAAAATTCATAGTTATATATGTATGATAAGAGCAGTATTTTTTGATATGGATGACACTTTATATGATACTTCGGGATTTGCTGCCATTGCTCGTAGGGCAGCAGTAAAATCTATGGTACATAATGGACTTAAATGTAGTGAAGATGAGGGTTATAGAAGATTAATGGAAATAGTTAAAGAAAAAGGTTCTAATTATGATAAACATTTTAACATTTTGGTTGAAAGAATTAACGGTAATCCTGATCCATTAATTGTTGTAAATGGAATAATTACATATCATAATACAAAATTTGCTATGTTAAAATTAGAACCTGAAACCTTTTCAATTTTACTTTATTTAAAAAGTCAGGGATATAAAGTAGGTTTAATTACAAATGGAAAAGAGTTAAAACAATGGGAAAAACTCGTTCGTTTGGGAATGTATCCTTTCTTTGATGATGTGGTAACAAGCGAATCAGTAG
Organism: Methanosphaera sp.; assembly: GCF_016282985.1. GTDB lineage: Archaea > Methanobacteriota > Methanobacteria > Methanobacteriales > Methanobacteriaceae > Methanosphaera. Next base: position 15,770 of record NZ_JAEELZ010000013.1, on the reverse strand, counting down.
GAATTGAAAAACCAAACCCAGAAATATTCAACATAGCCATGGAAAGACTTGGTGTAACATCAGGTACTTCTCTAATGGTGGGAAACAATTTTGATGCCGATATTTTAGGGGCATGTAATGCAGGAATGCAAAGTATGTTAATAAATTCTAGATTGACTCAAGAACAAAAAGAAACTCTTGAGGAAATGGGTTGTTTATATAATGTAAGAGAAATAAACAACTTACTTGATTTAATGAAAATATTATAATAACAAATTGTATATCATATCCTATTCATAAATAATACTATCTTAAAAAAAGGGAAAAATTTTAATAACGGAGATTAAATTATGGAATTTTTATTATTATATTCTGAAATTATTCCAACAATTCTTGCTATAGCAGGAATATATTTCATTCTAACTGGTGGATTGGATGAAAATAAAACACAATTAATAGTTGGTGTAGGGTTATTTGCCTTTGCGGTAGCAATTCCATTTATTTTGTTATCTATACTCATTTAATTCTTTTTCTATTTTTTCTTTGCTGCTTTTTAATGGACCTTTATTTTCCAATTTGTCTTTGGCAGCAATTGATGCAAATAATCCTGATTCATATATGTTGTTTGATTCTTCTAATTTGGCAATGTATGCTGCTATATAAGTATCCCCTAATCCTGTTGCATCTACTGCGTGGGCTGTTTTTATTGCAGGAATATTATAAATATTATTCTTTGTGTATATTGTTGATCCTTGTTCTGCTTTAGTAATTATTATTTGTTCTAATGTATATTTTTTTAATAATTTTAAAATTAATTCATTATTGATAGTCTTTAAATTAAATGCTTTTTTTGCTTCATTTTCATCTAAACAGATAATGTCTACATTTTTTAAATATTTGTTTTTTTCATTCCAACTTCTTTCAATAACATTATTGTTGTCATCAGTTTTTCTTAAGAACCCCTGTGGAATCAATACATTTCGAATATTGTTTTCTTTAAAATAAGTTATGGTTTCAACAGGTATGTCATATGGGGATAATGGGGATAAAAGTACAGTATTGAAATCATTTAAGTTAACTGTTATGTCTTTTGGTAAAATGGGATTTTTTGGTAAAATTGCTTTTTGTTTTCTATGAAATTTTTCATCATAGATGTTGGTATATTCCATTGTTTTGTCAGTAAACACATAATTAATATCTGCATCAATATCTTCTAAGAATTTAGTGTCCTCATTAGCAATTGAAATAATGGAAGAAACCTTACATTTTAATTGGGTTAATGTTAATGTTTGGTAGAATACTGCTCCACCTATTTGAAAATATTCTTCTTGTGGTGTAATAATATAATCTTTTGTAACGGGACCTATAGCAAGTATTCTTTTATTCATATTTTCACCATTTATATTCTTCAAGCATTAACCCATTATGGAGTATTGTTCCTATTAGGAAATTATTTATGCCTTCTGATTTGTATTGTCTAATACTTTTGTTTGTTAATCCGCCAGCAATAATATGTTGGGTGTATGGGGTCTTTGATATGATGTCTTTGATAAGTATATTCTCATTTCCTTCTTTTGTTCCTACTTGTGAAATGTTTAGTAATATTGTATAGTCTGGTTTAACTTCATTAATTAATGAAATTATGTCTTCCATTTTAATATTAGGATTATTAGTTAGAAGCTCATTATTTTTAATATCAATGCTTATAATTAAATTTTCATGGGGTGTTTCTTTAAATATATTAATGGTGTCTTCTATACTTTCCATTGTTTCAGTAGCCAATATAGAGTATCTACAAATTTTTTTATTAAATTTAATATCATCAATTGAATTTGCACCATTATCTAATATTACTGGGAGAATTTTATTTATCTTTAAGATCAGCTCAGAATTATCTCCTTTATTTTCTATCTTGTCTAAATCAGCGATATAAACACATTTTGCACCAGATTTTTTAAGATTTGTTGTAATTTCAATAGGATTTTCTCCATAAATACTGCTTAATTTTGTATAAGTATCTCTTTTTCCAGATTTTCCACTTACACATTCATTATTTTTTACATCAAATACTGGGATAATCATTTTAATCTAAATTCTTATTTCTTTTGTTAATGTATTCGTCAATGGCATCTAAACTTAAATCTATAGCATTTTGTGCTAAATCTTCAGGTAATTCTGCATCACTATCCAAATCAATGTTGATGTCGATGTCAAAATTATCTTCACCACGTTCTAAATTGATTGTTATATTTATATCTTCAAAATCTTTTTTGTTGACATGTTTTAAAATATATTTTTCACTAGTAGAATATGCTAATTCAATAATGTCTTCAACTTCTTTATCTGTTAATGGAATCAAGTTAAAATCTCCTAAAATTTATAAAATTAGTTTTGTGTAAGGTGGTTAAAAAAAGTTAACAATAGAAATTCAATCTATTGTTGGATTTGGCTCATTGCAGCTTGTAGGCTTGCTTGTAATTCTTCAAGTCTGCTGGAAATACGTTTTTCTTGTTTTTCGATAGTTTTTTGTCTGATTTCAAGCATTTCTATGTTATCTTTTAATTCACTTTCAGTTTCATCTTTTGTTGTTTTAATGAGTAATGGTCCAGCTGTTTTGTAAACTTCTTGGTCCTCACTGGTTTTTGATAATTCGTCTAAAGCTTTTTTAGCTTCGTTAATTTGTAATGAAACTGTTTGTTTTTGCATTGCAATTGATTGAGCTTGTTGTTGTACTTGTTGGAATTGGTTTAATTGTTCTTGAACATTTTGTTGAATATCCATATTATCACCTAATTTTTTTTTATAAATTATATAATTAACGTAAATAGTATTATTTCTATTATAATAATATCTCTTTTTTATCCTTATTAAATTTTTAATATTTCTGTTGATAATTTTATCCATCTGACATATGAATTTATAGAAGCACGTAATGAAACAACATCATAAGAAAATATTTTAATAGTAATTGTATTGTCATTTAACTCAATTTCAGTAGTTGATCTTTCATTACGGGCAAAAGACACTTCTGGTTTAATTGAATTGTATACTATTTCTGCATCATGTGAGTTATCTAACTCAATACTAAAGATAGTTTCAATACTATTTAATATTTTTTCTTTTGACATAATATCACTCTGAAGATTTATCACTTAATTTAAATCCTTTGATGTAAACTTTAAATTTTGTATCTTCACCTTTTTTATCAATAAAACTCGCACTAATGAATTCTTTTTCATTGTCACGGATAATAATGCAGTTTTCTTTAATTTTTTCAGCAGATTTAATTACTTCACATTCTGAAAATAATTCATCAAGATCTGATGATTTGTTGATAATAATAATGTTATCACTCACTGTATTGATTTTATTATTTTCCTGAGGTAATGAAACATTGATATAAATACTGCTTTGAGGATTTTCATCATCTTTTTCTAAATTATAAATGTTGATACTGCTTGGATTTCCTTTAGTTTCAGTAATAATAAACAGTAAACTGTTTTCATATTGTTTTGCTTGGTTAATCACCTTGGAAAAACTAGCTTTTCCTCTGTTAATGTAAACTCCATTAAAATAATGTTTTAAAAATTGAGCAAATCTTCTAGTTATTTGAGATGGTTTTCTACTGGTTGATATAACAAGTTTAGAATTGATTTTGAATAACATATTAATTTCTCTTATGTAAAAATATATAAAAATAGTTAATAAAAAAGGATAAAAGGGAATAATCCCTAATAAAAATAGTAAAAAATACTTATCGTGCTTTAACTGTACGTTTTACTACAGGAACTTCTTTGAATAAAATTCTGTATCTGCATTTAGGACATTTTGATTCGGAATATTTTTTAATATCCACAGTTTGTCCACATTTAATGCATTTGTACATAATTATTCTCCTCCAACGATACGTTTGATATTACGTTTTGCAACTTTTCCCATTGGTGTTGTTGGAATGTATGCTCCACCAGTAAATACGTTACCACATTTTTTACATTTCCAGATACCAGCGTGAGTTCTTTTTACTCCTGGTCTGTCACATCTAGGACAAATGTGTTTTGCGTGCATTTTGTCTTCTATATCTCTGACAGTTCTTTTAGCTTTTCTACCATATCTAGCACCAAAACGTCCAGTAGATCCTACTTTACTTTTTCTTACCATTTTTTCACCTTCCATTAAGTTAATATTGAAAATATTATTTCATCTTTCATAATCTCTGAAATGTTTTGAAGATAATAAACAATATATCGAGTTGAATTCATTAAACAAAAACCTATAAAAATGTTACATGAATTTTACTCTCTTTTGTATTCATTTACTAAAAAAGTAACAACTAACTTGTTGTACTTCAAATAATTAGCTTTAAAAATAATATTATTTCGGAATTAAACAAATAGACACCTAAAATCTATCATCCTTATAATATAACTATATAATATTTTTAAACTTTATCTAATATATACTTATTGATTAATAGTATCAAGTATTGAAAACAACTCTCTACTCATGTTAAATGCAATATTCATGGACTGCATAACTTCTTGTGCAGTAAGTATATTCAAACCACATTTTTGAATAGCGCATAGAGTTCCATCTTCTCTAAAACCGATGGATAAACTGGCATCCATCAAAGTTTCTTCAACATATAACGGATCAACAATCATTTTATCATTTATTTTAACAACAGTACATAAAACACTTCTATTTTTGATAGGTAATTTTGTTAAGTGTTCCGTGTCAATTGAAATTTCATCATTCACAAATTTAATGGCAGGGATTTTTGTTGTTAATAAGGCACTAACTGCAGCTAAACAAGCAGCATCCATTAAATTTCCATCAAAATCTAATATATTTATGTCAATGTGCAACTTCCAAACTTTACTGCCTTCAACAATACATAACTTTTCTAAATCAATTAAAGGAGCTTCTCTTATGGTTCGATCAACAACTCTTGATATTTCTACAGCGAATTTATTTGGGGGTCCATATTCAAAGTGTCTGCTGGCAATAGCAAGTAACTCTGTATTAGTAATGATAATTCCCTTATCTGGTGCATTACTAAAAGGAGTTCCAATCTGTGCTTTAACTCCTGCAAGAACTGTTGTTCCACCAACGGATACCATTGCTGAACCTTCTGCTTTTGAAATGTAATCGGTTCTAATAGTGATATCACGATATTGTATGAAATTCCTTTCATCAATTCTTTGGTCATGATTTAATAAATCAAAAATCCTTTCTTTGGATACTTCTGAGAGAATATTTACCATATTTATTCTCCTCCGTATTTTTTAAGTAATGTTTGTTGTTGTAATTGATTGATGTAATAACATCCATCATAAGCTAGTTGCATTGCTTCTTCAAATTCGGGTACGGATAAATTCCCATCCATCTGTAAAAATGTTATTTCACCTGTTCTGGGCATTATGGCTACGGGCATATCAGCTTGTCCTGTTTGATCTTCTTCTTCTGATAAATCAACAACGATGTGGTTATCCACTTTTCCAACAGCACATGCACTAATCAAATCTTTCATAGGGATTTCAGCATCTGCAAGTGCAAGGCTGGCTCCAACTATACCTAAGCATCTGGTTCCACCTTCAGCTTCTAATACTTCTATAGAAACATCAATTGAACTTCTAGGATATTTTTCCAAGAATATTGCGGGAGTAATTGCTTCAGATATTAATTTTGAGATTTCAGTTGATCTACGATCAGGACCGGGTCTTTTTCGTTCTGTTACAGAGAAAGGAATCATATTGTATTTGCATCTTAATACTGCACCATCAGGTTTTGAATGTTTTTTTGAATATAATTCTTTAGGTCCATATACTCCTACTAATATTTTGTTATTTCCACATTCAATATATGCAGAACCGTCAGCATTATTTAACACACCAATTTCCATCTTCATATTACGTAATGAATTAAATGGTCGTCCATCTTTACGAATAAATTGTTCATTCATGTTTTTGTTCTCCTCATTATAAGTTCATTATCTTTGATTGAACGATTTTAATTAAATTATGTTTAAATGGTTGGTTTTCAATTTCTTCAATAATCTTTAATATTTTGTCAACATTTTCTTTTAAACCATTTATCCAAATTAATCCATTCTTGGCTACTATCATATCTGTACATGTGTATTCTTGAATCATGCTGGTTAAAAAGGCATTTTCTTCACTTAAAAAATGTACAGTGGGTTGTTTTACTCGGACAATAGTACCTTGATTAAATTTACCTAATCCATGTGATCTGATAGTTAACTTAACCCTATTAATTTCATCAACTTGAGCAACTCTGAGTAATAGAATATCTTTAATATTGATTATTTGATTCATATTTTGCTCATTTTTGTCATATAATTCTGAAGTTGATAAATAACCTTGATATGTACTATTAATATTAATAGTCCAGGAAGAATATGATGAACTGGTTACGCGTCCAATAATTAAATCACCATATTTTGGTTTATAAGTATACTTAAAGGGAATAACACTAATAGTATCACTATCTAAGAATACTATTCCAGTCATATTTGAGTATATTTTCCCATCTTCTCTAAAAGTTCCTCTACCTAATGTAAGATTACTATCTGATAATAAATGTCCTGGTAAAACGATTTCTTTGTTATCTACGAACATCATAGTTATCACTTCTTACAATATTTTTAAAGAAGTTTTGTTTCAACTTCACCATGAGTTAAACCACTTAAGTCTGTGTAAAATTTGTCCTGAAGACCCCCAGGAATTTCTACTATACCAATCCAGCTACCGTCATTTTCCCATTCTTCTTTAATTAATTTACCGTATTGTGTTATTAAAGAATAAGATTTGCCTGTATAGGTTCCAGGAATTTTAACAGCAATTTGAACTTTTTCAATTCTAATTGGAATTTTTGTTAAGATAGCTTTAACTGTTGGTTCAATTTGTTCTTCAACAGTTTTCATTGGATCAATATGTACTTTAGCTTCTTCCATAGCTTTTTCAATACGTTTTGGAGGGTGTGGAAGTTTTGTCTGTGGATTAATAGCTTCTTGTGAAATTTTGTTAATTATTTGTTTGGTTTTTTCTTCTTGCATTTTTCTTCTTTGGTTTGCAGTAATCTGTATATTTCCTTTTTTAATTATTATGTCTGCAACTTCCAAAGGATCAGTTGTTTCAAATGCTTTTTGCATATTTTCTTCAGAAGCTTTATCTGCTTTATGGGCATCTTTAAATATTTCTTCAACAGCTAAAACTTTTTCAATTTCTATGTCTTCTCCACGTTTATAGTCTGCAGCTAATTCAGCATCTACTAATATTTCAAATCTTTCACCATAACTTTCTAATCGTGCTATAACTGCATCATCAACATTTACCATTCTATTCACCTATTGTAAATAATAATTCTTAAATTTTTAATTTATTTCTTTTAATCATTTAATAATTTATAAATTATCACAAATAATTATTTTGATGATTTTAAAAAAAAGGCAAATATTTTTGGAAAAAAAACTTATAAAAAATAGTTATTCAAAGATGGTTAAAAAAAGAATGATGAAGTTTATTCTTCATCTTCTGATTCATTTTCTTGATTTTCTGAAGCTTCAGAATTTTCTTCTTCTTCTTTAGCTAATTTTTCTGCTTCTTTTTTAGCTTTTAATTCTGCTTTTCTAGCTTCTTTTTCTTCAGCTTCTTTTTTAGCTTGTTCTTCAGCTTCTTTCTTTTCCTGTTCTTTACGTTCAAGAACTTTATTTAAATAAACATCAATCTCTTCTGAATCTAATTTCCTGTATTGGGCAGTTTCTTTATCAACAATGGATATTTCAACACTATCATCTGCTACTTTGCCGTCAGTTGCTTTGTAAATACCTTCAATAGCTAAATCAATAGCTTCATCAAGAGATAATTCATCATTATATTTTTCTTCAAAAAATTCTAATGCTTTTTCTCTTCCAAATCCTATTGCTGTTGCTTTGTATTCTACTAAAGCACCACTTGGGTCTGTTTCATATACTCTACATTCGTTATCAGATACTCCTCCGATAATTAATGAAATACCGAACGGTCTTATTCCACCACTTTGGGTGTACATCTGTTCTAAGTCACCAATGTATTTTGCAAGACCGGTTACTGATATAGGTTCATGGTATTGTAATTTGTTTACTTGTGCTTGTCTTCTTGCAATATCCACTAATCTTCTAGCATCTGCTACTAATCCGCTGGATGCAGTACCTATGTGTTCGTCTATTTTGAAAATTTTTTCTATTGAAGTTGGTACTACTAATTTACTTTTTACTTTTTTATCAACTGCAAAGATAACACCATCTTTAGACACAATACCTACTGATGTTGTACCTCTTTTTACTGCTTCTCTTGCATATTCAATCTGGAATAAACGTCCATCAGGGCTAAATACGGTTAGTGCTCTATCATATCCTTGACTTGAAAATTGTTGCATTATTTTACCTCACTAAATTTTTTCTTTAAATAATTATAGTAATTAATTTTTTTTATTTTTCATTTTTTTATTATAATAATTATTATTACCTTATGTTATTAATATATTTTTTTCTATATCTTCTTTTTATAGTTAATTTTTATTATACTTTATACTTTTGATAAAAAATTTTATTCAAAAAAAAATGGATATATATTTAAAAAAAAGATATATTAATATTCAGGATATTTTATCTGATAATTATTTAATGTAATTGATTGAATGGGGGTGAAAAAAAATGCAAATGAAACATGTGTTAATATTTTTATTTTTAATGTTGTTAACATTAGGTTGTGTTAGTGCAGAAAATCAGACGGATGAAGTAGATAATTCAGAATTACCTGTTTTACAAGATGATTTTGATGATACTGTCATTGGGTTTGAAAGTGAAACAGTTTTTACTAAAAATTCATCAAAAGAAGATGTTAAAGAATTTGAAAATATTCGAAAAAACAATAAATTGTCATTGAATCCTATTTCAGATATAAAAATTGGTGAAAACATTTCTGTTTCAGGTAAATATGAAGATATTGAAGGGAATGCAATAGCTAATTCCATAGTGGATTTAAGGTTTTATTCTTTACCTTATGGATCTAAAAAATTGGAAAGCAGTGTTATTAACAATACTACAACAAACGATGAAGGAATCTATAATTTCACATTCACACCTGACATCGCAGGAAAATTATTTGTTGAAGTAGATGCTAAAGGAATTGAAAATCCATATGCAAAAAATAGTACTTCAATATATGTATGGCCTAAAAATACAACTGTTACTTTATCCAATATAACCTTTGATACTGACAATGTTGTATTAAAAGGTATGTTAATCGATGAAGATAAGAATGTATTGAGATATACTAGTGTAGGAGTACTTTTAGGGCAATATGTTTATGGGGATTATGATGAAAATCGAAATCTAAAATACACAAACATTTCCAAAAGTTATATTAGAACAGATAAAAATGGATTTTATACTTTTAATTATAAACCAACAAATGGTGGAAGATTAAATATTAGTCTTTATTATCCTGGCTATGGGAATTATAGATTTACAGAAACAATCTTAATGCCTTATATCTTGCCTAAATCTACAGTAGTTTCTTTAGATACTTTACCTTCAAGAATAGAAAATTATGATAGTTTTAATATTTCAGGTAAATTAACAGACATTGATGGAAAAGTTTTAAAATATACAACTATTGGAATATTGGTTGGTAAAATGCCATATGATGATTTAATCAATAATTACATTTCAAAGGAATATGTTAGAACTGATCAATATGGTAACTTTAAATATCAAGTATGTCCTCAAAATGCAGGAGATTTATATATCACAGTGTATTATCCGGGATATCGTTATTACAGATTTAATCATACAGATGCTCATGTTAAAATAACTGGAGATCTATTTGTTGAATTTGATTTAATAGATGATATTAAATTAGGTGAAGGAATAACTCTTAAAGGTAAGCTATTATTTGAAAATGGTGATGTATTATCCAATGAAAATGTCCATGCCCATTGTTCTCCTGATCGTGGTTATTATTATTCAAGTGCTTATGGTGAAGCAACTACTAATTCTAATGGGGAATTTGTGATATTGTGGTTAGAAGAAACATTCGATAATAAAACAACATATTATAAAGAACCATCAATACTATTTTATCCACCTAAAATAGGAGATTATGAATATCTAATTACAGCTGAAAAATATTCTGTATATTATAGTAATGGTTTTCCTTCATTTAAAGTAAGCTATTAGCAATTCACTTTAAATATAATGATAAAACCTCTTTTTTTATTTTTTTCAATTAAAAACTAGTTTTGATTATTTTAATAAAAATGGTGGGGAAAAAGAAGTTATTATTCTATAAATTTTTGTGCATAGTCTATTACATTATCCACAAATTTATTGCTACTTCCGAGGTAAGTGTGTGGATCTAATGTTTCGTCAATTTCTTCTAAACTCATGTATTTAAGAATTTCTTCTTGTTTGGAAACCATTTCACGTAAACCTGTATTTTCAGCATAAGCATCCATGGCACAACGTCTTACAAGTGCATAAGCACTTTGTCTTCCCATTCCTTTTTGTGTAAGTTTGGACATGAATCTTTCAGCCATGACTAATCCGTTACTTGCATTTAAATTACGTTCAATGTTTTCTTCATAGAAATCAAGTTTAGAGAATAATTTGATTGATAAGTTAAGAATGTAATCTGTTAAGATTGCAGATTCTGGTAAAATAATTCTTTCACAAGAAGAATTGGTTAAGTCACGTTCATGCCAAAGTGGGTTGTTTTGTAATGCAGCGTTAACATATGATTTAACAACTCTTGCAACACCACAAATTCTTTCTCCAGTAATAGGATTTCTTTTATGTGGCATAGTACTACTTCCCATTTGTTTTTCAGGGTCGAATTTTTCTCCAACTTCTGAAAGTTCTGTTCTTTGTAAGTTACGAACTTCTAATGCCATTTTTTCAAGTGTGCTGCATAAGTTTGCAAGTGTCATCACGTATTCTGCATGATTATCTCTTTGTACAACTTGGTTTGAAATATGTACTGGGTTTAATCCTAATATTTCAGATACTCTCATGTGAATATCGTAACCTGTTTCACCTAAAGCTGCAGTAGTACCAACTGCACCTGTCATCATTCCAACACAAACATGTTCTTTTGTTAGGTCAAGTCTTTCAAGTTGACGTGTTAATTCATCAATGTAAATTGCAAATTTCATACCATAAGTTGTAGGTAATGCGTGTTGTCCATGAGTACGGCCAATTGTAACAGTATTTTTATGTTCTTGTGATAAATCTATTAAAATTTTAATTAATTTGATGATTTTTTCTCTAATTATTTCTATTGAATCTTTTAGTTGTAATGATTGTGAAGAGTCTATAATATCATTACTTGTTGATCCATAGTGAACATATTCTCCGGCACCATTATCACATACTTCTTCAAGTGCTTTCATTAATGCACCGATATCATGATTTGTTGCTCTTTCAATTTCGTCCACTCTTTCTTGTTTCACGTATTCGGTTGTAGCTTTTTTATTGATTTCATCTGCTGCTTCTTTAGGTATAAGTCCTATTTCACCTTCAGCTTTAGCAAGTGCAGCTTCAACTTTTAACATATTTTGTAATTTTGATTCCTGTTCCCATACTGCCTTCATTTCAGGAGTACCGTAACGGAATTCTATTGGATGTATTGCCATAATAATCAATTTAATAATTTTGTTTATAATAATTAATTAGAAAAAATTATTCTTTGTTATTACTTCTTTTATTTTTTAAAATTAATAAAAATTTTTAAATCGGAAGTATATTTCCGTTACAAATATAACTTTTGTTAAAAAAAGCACTACTTTTTAATTATTTTTTCTATTTTTTATGATTCTGTACTGTAAAAAATCTAAATATTTTAAATACTTCTTGTACACTGTTTATTACATAATTTGAAAATTTTTCAGTATATATTTATATGTAGTTGAACAAATACACAAAATAATAAGATTTTTAATAAAAAAATTGAACATTTGGAGAAATAAATATGGTTGCTTTTGAAAGAATAAAATGTGGTATTGAACAATTAGATGAAACATTAGATAATATCCGATTAGGAGATAATGTGGTATGGCAAGTATCAAATCTTAAAGAATTTTCATACTTTGCAGAACCTTTTATCAAACAGGCACTAGAAGACAAGAGAAATTTAGTATATATAAACTTTGGACTACATGAACCATTAATACCATTAACAGATGAAGATTTAAATGAACTGGAAGAAGAAAGGAACAACCAAGAAACAGAATTTTCAATGATAGAAAGAAATGGGATAAAAATATACAAAGTAGATCCAATGGAACAATTCGAATCATTTACACTAGAAGTACATAATATAATTACTAAAGAAGGATTTGATGCATTCTATGTATTCGATTGTTTATCTGACTTACAATCAATATGGTCAACTGATTTAATGATGGGAAATTTCTTTAGAGTAACCTGTCCATATTTATTTATATTAGATACAGTAGCATATTTCCCAGTATTAAGAGGAAAACATTCTTTCGAAGCAATAGCTAAAATTAGGGAAACAACACAATTATTCCTGGATATTTACTCCAAGGATGAAGATGTATATGTACATCCATTAAAAGTATGGAACCGGTATTCAAAAGAGATGTTCTTGGGACACAAATTCAATCCAAAAACAAACAATGTGACCGCATTAACTGATGGTATGGAAGTAAGTAACTTTTATAAAGTCATAAACTCAAGTAATAGAAATGAACAAAACACTGATAGTTGGGAAAGATTCTTCACAGCAACTAAACTTCTACATGACACGGGAATTGATGTTTCAGATAAATGTGACTTGATGTGTAATATGATGATGGCAAAAGACAAAAAAGTATCCGAAAAAATTAAAGAATATTTTGAATATGAAGATTACATTGCTATATATGACAGATTAGTGGGAAGTGGGATGATTGGAGGAAAAGCTTGTGGAATGTTACTGGCACGAAAAATTATAGAAAAAGACAGACCGGATATTTTTGAAAAATTTGAACCGGATGATTCTTATTATATAGGTTCCGACTTATTTTACACATACATAGTATCAAATGATTTGTGGAATATCAGGGTAAGACAAAGAACTAAAGAAGGATATTATGAAGCAGGTAAGGAATTGGAGGAAGGATTAAAAAATGGAACTTTTTCTGATGATATTAAAGATGAATTCAGGAGAATATTGGATTATTATGGACAAAGTCCAATAATTGTTCGTTCAAGTAGTTTACTTGAAGATGGTTTTGGAAATGCTTTTGCAGGAAAATATGAATCAGTATTCTGTGTAAATCAAGGAAACATAGAAGACAGATTAGAAGCCTTTGAAGAAGCTGTAAAAACAGTATATGCAAGTATGATGAACATTTCCGCACTGGAATATAGGGTATTAAATGACTTGGATGATAAGGATGAGCAAATGGGATTACTTGTACAAAGGGTGTCCGGTTCCTATTATGGTGACTATTTCTTCCCAACAATGGCAGGAGTAGGATTTTCATACAGCCCCTACTTACCAACATCTAAAATAGAACAAAACAGGGGGATGTTAAGATTGGTTATGGGGTTAGGAACAAAAGCAGTGGACAGAACCCAAAATGATTACCCACGAATAATAAATTTAAATCGTCCTAAGGCAATTGACCATCCTGATGTGGCTGAACGACACAGATATTCCCAACATTCACTGGACATACTTGACATTAAAAATATATCAATTCATGAAATACCTGTAGATGAAGGTTTAAAAGTATTGCCACGTTATGGTAGAAAAAATGTTGTAGAGCATGATATTGATGCAGAGCAGAGACTCCGAGAAAGAGGACAGAATAGGGAAGTGGTATTTGTAAACTGTAATGGAATAGTACACAATGATACTTTTATCGAAATGATGAAAGAATTATTAAATACTCTTGAAACGGCATATGATTATCATGTAGATATAGAATATACTGTAAATATAGGTCCGGATAATACTTTTGTCGTAAATTTATTGCAATGTAGACCACTGCAAATATCCACAACCAAAAAAGTGATAGAAATTCCTACAGATGTTGGTGAAACTTATTTCCATATTACTAATTCATCAATGGGACGTTCTCGTAAGGAAGATATAGAAACATTGGTTTATGTTGATCCTCATGATTATTATGAATATCCATATGCTAAAAAAAGTTCTATAGCTAGAATAATCGGACAAATCAATGAATACTGTAAAGAAGGAAATAAAAATTCAATGTTAATAGTACCTGGTAGAATAGGAACATCCTCTCCGGAATTGGGAATACCAGTATCCTTTGCAGAAATAAGTCAATTCTTGGCAATACTTGAAGAATCCTATAGTCAGGTAGGATATATGCCGGAATTATCCTTTGGAAGTCATATGTTCCAGGATTTGGTAGAAGCGGATATATATTATGGAGCAATTTTTGAAAATGAACAAAGATTGGTATTTGATAAAGATTTGATAAAAGGTTATCCTAATAAATTATATGATATTAACTCTCAGTTAGATGAAGAATTGTATGATATGATTCACGTAATTGAATTTAATGATCAAAAATTGGAATTTTATCATGATATGAAAAAAGATGAAAGTAAATGTATTTTGATAAAATAATTTTTTTTTGATGAATAATCGGGTAATGTTCTTCGTTATTTATTAAATGTTGTGTGGTGATAAATATGTTGAAGATCAGCATAATTGGGGCTTCAGGTACTATTGGGAAAAATGTTGCATTTAATTTAGCAAAAAATGATGTCATTGATGAAATTGTACTTTATTCAAGGGAACATAATCATGAAAAAGTTATAGGTGAAGTACTGGATATTTATGATGCACTTGTTGCGGAAAATATTGAAAGTATGTTAATTCCATCATCTGACATTAAAGATATAGCAGGTTCGGATATTGTTCTTGTTACAGCAGGTATTCCAAAAAAAGAGAGTTCCACACGACTAAATTTAGCACAAACAAATTCTAAGATAATTAAAAAATATTCTATGGATATTGCAAAGTATGCTCCTAATTCAATTATATTAATAGTTACCAATCCAGTTGATGTGATGACTTCAATTGCATTAGAATATTCTGGATTTGAAAAAACCAAGGTAATTGGTTTGGGAAATCATTTGGATTCACTTAGACTTAAAACAATTTTAGCAAAACATTTCAATATTAATAGTGGAGAAATCCATACGAGAGTTATAGGTGAACATGGTGAACATATGGTTCCTCTTTTAAGTTCAACTACTATAGGTGGGATTCCATTAAAATATTTTGTTAATCATAATAAGTTGGATGTTGATGAACTGGTAATTGAACTAAACAATGCTGCAGAGGAGATTATATCTAAAAAGGGATTTACAGAATATGGTCCCTCTTATGCTATAGGTAACCTTATTTCTACAATTGTCACTGACAGTAGAAAAATATTAACAGTGAGTACTTACCTTGATGGTGAAGTGGAGGGTGTAACTGGTGTTTCGTTAGGTGTTCCAGTAATTCTTTCTAAAAAAGGTATTGAACGTATTGTTCCGGTTCGTATGAAAGATTATGAAAAATCAGAATTCTTGGAGGCTGCTAAAGTTGTGAAAGAATGTACATATAAAATTAGAAAGTTTTTGGGAGATTATTAATTATTTTTTAAAAATAGTTAAATGAGTTCATATTTCTTGTTTAAAGATTTTATTGTTCCGGATGTTCCTATGGTGTGAATTACTATGCGATTTTTTTTATATT
>NZ_JAEELZ010000136.1 GCF_016282985.1 Methanosphaera sp. | reverse complement strand
CGCTTCCTTCACACGGAAGAGGTCACAGGTTCGATCCCTGTAGTGTCCACCATGTGAAATGCCGTCTTAGCTCAATTGGCAGAGCAATCGATTTGTAATCGATAGGTTGTTGGTTCGATTCCGATAGACGGCACCAGAAGAATAAAATAACTCCGGTATAACAATATCGGAGTTTTTTTATAAATATCAACTTTTGGTTTTAATCTATTTAATGAAAAACATTTATCTGCGATACATACACATAAATTAGATAATATGGTTTAACAATAGTGTAATTAATTGAAAAAAACGTGATTATATCTTTCTTTTTTGCAATCCATCTTCTATTATTATGAAGGCATGTCAAGCAATTTTAATGAAAGGAAAACATATGACTAAATTTAAAATTTTTATTTCTTTTGCGGTTTCGGTTCTTTCAACTATTGCGATTGCCAAAGGTATTTCTATCAATAGAGCAATACAAGCGCACAATTTGAATAACGAATTCGAAAGTTCTTTGTGCATCGGTGAAGATATCCGTAAAAATAAACCAGCAAATATAACAGGCATTGAAAATTTAGAACCATTAAGTCTAGGTGGAATAACAACAGATTTAAATATATTTGGAAATCACCGCGGACAAAGCAAAAAGGAAATATTTCAAAATGCTTTGCAAACTTTCAAAAGCGATTTTTCAAAATACATTGATGTTACTGGATTAAATGTAAGCGACAAAAGTCTAATAAATCTCCCTGGATACAATCCAAATTATATAGCGCCTACTTTCGGTGAAGTTGCATATGCATATCACACGAACATGATAAGGGCTTTTAGGAGAACTTTTAATTATTCAACTTATTGTGAAGTGGTTCGTGATAGTTATTCAGTTGATAGGTTTGCCTCTCTTGCAGAAGTAAAATATGAAAACTTAAATCCTACTTTGCATTTTGAAATGCACGAAGCAATGACAAGATCAATTGTAGACCCTTCAGCAATTGGCACACTAACTTTAATAATTTCTAGTTTGTCGGCACCTGTTGCTGCTGGTTTTACTGCTGCAATAGGCTTATTAGAAGCTGCAGTAGCAAGCGCATGGTTTCCATATGTTATGGCGGCGTTGATAGTAGCGGCATTGATATTGATTGCTGTTTTGATAGTGACTCACTGGGATGAAATTTGTGAGCGTTTTTTAGAGTTTCGAAGATGGGTTAAACAGTATTTTTCAGAGTTTGCTGATGTGTTTGAGGATTATTTCACTGAAACAGAAATTATTATTCAAGATTCATTAACATCTTATACAAAAACTCTTTTTAGGGCGCGTCTTGTTTTTACTGAAGTAAAAAGTAATGATGTTGCAACGACAGCAGCAATAGTTAATGAGGCTAAAACACATAACAAAATTTATCTTATGGAATATGTAAGCAAATCTAGTTTTTATATAGCTAGAAATCTACCTGTCAGCGAGAGCTTTTGCATTGAACATAAAACACATTTGCATTACAGTTCATATACTTGGGAAGAACAATTAGCTAGACGATTAATTATTTTGGCCGGGACTGGTTATACCACTCCAACACCAGAACTTGATCATTCGGATGATGAAAACGTAGTACTCTGGTGGCATTATCATAATTATTCTTTAAGAAATGGCGAACTTGTTAGGCCAAAAGACAGAGACCTTCACAGAATACATAGTTTCTTTGGTCCAATGTATTATTATCCAGATGATGGTTCTGATGAACCTATCGAACATCCAAATAATCCAGCTTTTTAAGGGAAACTATTTATGGCTAGAAAATTTAAATATGGTGATTACGTCTATATAAAAGCATACAAAAAAACTGTTCTAACATACGATCAAATTATTAGGTACGATGACGATAAAAAAATGTATATCATTATCGAATTCGATTACGGCGATCCAATGGATGGTTGGTGGTGGTGCTACGCAAAAGAAGAAGATTTAGAATTCAATGATGATATGCGTGACAGCAAAGATCCTACCAAACAATGCAAACCTATATTT
This sequence comes from Methanosphaera sp., assembly GCF_016282985.1. Classification (GTDB taxonomy): domain Archaea; phylum Methanobacteriota; class Methanobacteria; order Methanobacteriales; family Methanobacteriaceae; genus Methanosphaera. Next base: position 594 of record NZ_JAEELZ010000136.1, on the reverse strand, counting down.
CCAGAAAACATAGAACTTTTGGAAAAAGATTTTGAGGAACTGTATAACTATAATTATTATTTAAACAAAAAATATACTAATGGAGAAATATCCGAAAAAGAATTCCGCAAAAAACAAAAAGAGTATTTTATGAAGGAATATAATATTAAGTAATAAGACTTATCTATTCATAAAATATTAAACATTTTAAATAGTAGAGAAGATTGATAATTTCAATTCATAAATATAGGTTGAATAATCAATCTTTCTTTTTTATTAATCTAAATATCATAACACCCGGTAATGGACCAATAGAGTTACATAATATAACAATTAATAAATTGACTAAGGTATATATGTTTATGTGGTTTCCGAAGCCGAAATAGAACATATTTGCGATACAGTGTTGGAAACCACAATAAACAAATATGAATACGAATAACACCAATAGTGAAATACCTATTGGTTTTAATCTATTAAGTGAAAAACACTTAACTGCGATATATACACATAGACCACATAATATAGACTTAACAATAGTGGACAAATAACTGTCAAAACTATTTAATGATGTTCTAATAGAACAAGCATTATTAACTACTTCCATAATTGTGG
>NZ_JAEELZ010000012.1 GCF_016282985.1 Methanosphaera sp. | reverse complement strand
TAACAGTGACTCAAATGAAAAATCCCTAATTAAAAGTCTGACTAACTTATAATTTTTTGAATGGAACTTTTCGTATTTCATTATATCATTAATTAGGGATTTACACAAGAAAGGATGTGTAAATTATGCCTGTTTATAAAGATCCTAGACCATCTAGGAGTGAAAAGCCATGGTTCTTTAAAGTTAATTATCAAGATTCATTTGGTAATAACAGACAAAAGAAATCTAAAAACTTTGCTACTAAAAAAGAAGCGCAAGATGCAGAACGTATATTCCTGGTGACTTCTACTAACAAAGTCGAAGATAATAACATGACATTTCAGGATCTATATAATGAGTTTAGAGCTCATAATGATAAAGAAATGAGACCAACAACAATTTATGGTTACAAAAATAAAGAAAAATATATCGAATGTTTTTATAAAGTAAAAGTTAAAAATTTTAATATCATGCATTTTATGGAATGGAAAAATGATATTGATTCTAAGTCATTATCACTTAGAACTAAAAACGATATCTACAAGTTTCTAAAATCCATACTTAACTTCGGAGTTAAATGGCACGGATTCAATTTCATTGATGTGTATAACAAAATGACTAAGTTTACTGATCCAACTGCTCGTAGAAAAGAAATGAGCTATTATACATATGAAGATTTCAAGAAGTTTATTTCATATGCTCAAGATTTAAAAACTAAAGTTACTTTTGAAATACTCTACTACTGTGGGTTAAGAAAAGGTGAACTGAAAGCACTTACCTGGAAGGATATTTATTTTGACAAAAGAATACTTTCAATCAACAAACAATTAACTCAATTAAATAATAAAGGCAAGTTTGAATTTAGTGATACTAAAACTAAAGATAGCAAACGTATAGTTCCTATTACTAAATCTCTTCTAAATGATTTAAAAGAGTTATATGAGTATGACAAGAAAACATATGCTAACTTTAATGATGATTTCTTCGTGTGTTCTGACTGTAGACCTATTGCAGACTCTACTCTGTATTTATATCGCTCCAGAATGGCTGATAAGGCCGGATTAAAGCGAATCAGGATTCATGACTTTAGACATTCGTGCGCATCACTTTTAATCAATAACGGTGCTAATGTAACATTAGTAGCCAAGTATTTAGGACATACAAAAATCGAGGAGACACTAAATACATATTCACATATGTTTAGTACTGCACTTGATTCTGTTGTTTCAGTTATAGATAGCTTAGAAGATGACTAAGCTATTTTAATTTTCGTAAAATTCCACACCATTAACATAAAGTATGTCTAACATTTTTAAACGTCCTGGCATAGAAGGAGTTGAAGCTAATCTGTGAATATTAAGTTCATCAAACAAAGTACCAATATATTCTGTTTTAGTTTCATACTTCCATCTTAAACTGTTTGTGTAAAATACTAGCCAATATTTAGTATCATACGCTGCCTGTTTCCACTCTGATCCAAACCTATTATTTAGCTCAATCTTAATATTATCTAAATATTTTTTTATTAGTTCTTCTTTTTCAATTGTCAAATTATTTGAATTAAAATAATCTAAGCACATAACATCTTGAAGAACTCCAACTCCCAGCAAATCAGACATATACTCAGTTATTTCTGCTGAAGAACATCCAAGCTTTAAAATAATATGTTGTAACCATAAATCGGTTATTTCTTTTAATTGTGGCTCACAAGAGTTTCGCTTATTTATCCATTTATTCAAAATTGTATTTTTTTCAAGTTGAGTAAAGTCCAACTTATTAAAAATACTAAGGATTAAATTTGCTGCTGATTTTGAAACTAAATTATTTTTAAACATCATGTTAATTAAATAATCCAACAATATTTTACTTGTTTCCTTATCTAAATATTTTTCAGGTATTTCATCTCTTTCATATAAAAAATTTAGGATTGATATCATATAATTACAATTAGAATATTTTATTTTAAGCGCTAATGATAAATCATTCATAACATTTTCAACGTAATCTAACGAAGTGTCAAAATCCTCAACCTTTATGCGATTTTTCAAGGTATAAATTCTTTCTGTTTGTATATTCTTTAAAGAAATAAATGGAAATTCTTCTATTTTAAACTTGCTTAAATTTAGATCAAGGCCATATTTCAAAAAACACTTACCAATAAAGTTTTTTACATCCAATTCTAGCTTTTCCTTTGAATCTGAGAAGAAATCATAATCATCACAAAAATGCACAAAGCTAACATCATCATCTTTATACTTTTCAACAATTTGACGATCAATTTTGGATAAAATGATTTCAGAAATAATTCCAGAAGTATATGGTCCTATAATAATTCCTTTTGTTTCATTTTTATTTAATGTTCTAGACAATGCATCTAAATTTTCAAATATCTCTTTATTATGACTATTGACTAAATCCCAAGAAACAGAATGGCTATAAATACTATTAAAAAAATTGCTAACATCAATACTCATGTGGTAATATCTTCCAGAACAAATATTGTGTGTAATTAATTCTTTATTATCAAATCCGCGTTGAACAAGTTCTTCAGTTTCTTCTGTTAATATT
>NZ_JAEELZ010000135.1 GCF_016282985.1 Methanosphaera sp. | reverse complement strand
CACTGCAAACACTATGGCCTGTTTAACAGAAACTCTTGGTATGAGTTTACCTGGATGTGCAACAGCTCATGCTGTAAGTGATAAAAAAGTTGACATAGCAAGAAAATCAGCAAAAGCTATTTTTACACTTATTGAAAAAGATATTAAACCATCAGATGTCATGACTCAAGAGTCATTTGAAAATGCTATTGTAGTTGATTTAGCATTAGGTGGATCTACTAATACAACATTACACATACCAGCTATAGCACATGAAGTTGATGGATTGGATGTAAGTATTGATTTATTTGATAAATTAAGTCATGAAGTTCCATATATCTGCAGTATCAGACCTGGTGGTAACAACAGAATGATTGATGTGGATAATGCTGGCGGAATACCAGCTGTAATGAAAAACTTAGAACCATTATTACACACTGATTGTGTAACATGTACTTCAAAAACAGTTGAAGAAAACTTAACAGAAGTAACTGATATTGATTATGATGTAATTCATACTATTGACAGTCCTGTAAGAACTGAAGGTGGAATAGCAGTATTATATGGTAACATTGCACCAAATGGTTCTGTAATTAAACAAGGAGCTGTTAACGAAGATATGTTAGTTCATTCAGGTCCATGTAAAGTATATAATTCTGAAGAGGAATGTGTAACTGCTATTGAAAATGATGAAATTGTTGATGGGGATGTTGTTGTAATCAGATATGAAGGACCTAAAGGTGGACCTGGAATGCGTGAAATGCTTAACCCTACAGCAGCAATTATGGGAAGAGAATTATTCCATGTAGCACTCATTACTGATGGTAGATTTTCTGGTGGAAGTAGAGGTCCATGTATAGGACATATTTCTCCTGAAGCAGCAGCTGGTGGACCAATTGCAGCTATTGAAAATGGAGATATTGTATCCATTAATGTTAAAGAAAGAAGCATTAAATTAGAATTAACAGATGATGAAATTCAGGAAAGATTATCCAAAGTAAAACCTGTTGAAAGAAATCTTAAAGGATGGTTAAGACAATATCAACAATTAGCTACTTCAGCTGATAAAGGTGGAATATTAAAATAGGTATATTATTTAAATATTAATAATTAAGGGGGTGAATTCTTGTCTAAGAAACGTAAAAATCGAGATAAAAAGAAAAAACAAGAACAACAAGTGAATAAACAAAAATCTAATGTAAACTTATATAAAGAAATACTCAGTTATGCAGTTATATTAATACTTGCAGTTTTATTGTCTGCACATCTTAGTGTTGTAGTATCTGGAAGTATGGAACCGTCATTTTATAGGGGAGATATAGTTGCTACAGAAAATGTTGACACATATGGTATCCAAGAATTTAACCCATACACTGACGTGAATGTTAATGATGTTGTAGTCTATAATGCTAAGTGGTACTCTGAGCCTGTAATTCATAGGGTTATAGATATTCAACAAATTAATGGTTCCAAGTATTATATTATCAAGGGAGATAATAATGAGGTACAAGATCCATATCCTGTCTCACCAGATCAGATTAAGTCTAAGGTTATAAAAATAGGTAATTCGTTACTTATTATTCCTAAGTTGGGTTACATAACTTTATTGTTTAGAGGATTGTAAGGAGGAGAATAATGTATTCAAAATTAAAGAACGAAATTAGAGAATGTATAGATGAAGCTTTGACAAAATTAAGAGTAAAATTAGATGAAGAAATAACACTTGAAGAACCACCAAATCCAGAAATGGGTGATATTTCAAGTAATATTGCTTTTTCTTTAGCAGGTAAATTAAAAAAATCACCTGTTGAAATAGCAGAGGATATAAAAAATAATATTAAATTACCTTTGTATTTTGAAAAAGTAGAAACAAAAGGTCCATATATAAATTTCTTTATAAATTACAAACTATTTTCAACAAAAATGGTTAACTATATTGATAAAAGATATGGTGAACTACCAGAGAAAGAGGAAACAATTTTATTAGAACATACATCTGCAAATCCAAATGGTCCTTTACATGTTGGACATTTAAGAAATGCAATTTTAGGAGATTCCTTAAAAAGAGTTCTTCAACATGCAGGTTATAAAGTTGAATCACAATATTATGTAAATGATATGGGTCGTCAAATTGCAATTATTGTATGGGGTATGAATAAGTATGGATTTGAGTTTGATGAAGATAAAAAAATTGACCATGCTGTTGGAGAAGTTTACTTCCAATGTAATCAAAAATTAGAGAAGAAACCAGAATACAATGAAGAAATTGATGATATTTTACACAGATATGAAGAAGGTAATGATCAAAAATTAATAGATTCCTTTGAATTGGTAGTAGAAAATTGTCTTGATGGTATTAAACAAACATTAAAAGATTTAAACATTAAAATGAACCTATATAAATGGGAAAGTACTTTCTTAAGAAATGGTTCAGTAGATGATGTACTTGAAAAATTACAGCCATTTACAATAAAAAGAGATATATTATACTTGCCTTTGGAAAAATATGATGTAGATAAAGAGTTAGTCCTTAGAAGATCAAATGGAACTAGTTTATATGCTACAAGAGATTTAGCATACCATCAATATAAAACAAAAAATAGTGATATCTCATTAGATATTTTAGGTGCAGATCATAAATTGGCTGCAAAACAATTAAGTTTAGCACTTGAATTATCTGGTAACAGAGCTCCTGAAGTAGTATTCTATGAATTTATAAACTTACCTGAAGGTTCAATGTCCACTAGAAAAGGAGTATTTATATCTGTAGATGAATTCATTGAACAGGCAACTCAGCATGCAAAAGATGAATTAATTAGTCGTGATTTAGACTTATCTCATAAGGAAATGGATGATGTAGCTAGAATAATTGGTGTAGGTTCTGTAAGATTCTTTATTAATCAAATTTCTCCAGAAAAACCAATTACATTTAAATGGGAAGAAGCACTTAACTTTGAAAGAGGTTGTGCATCAATACAATATGCACATGCCAGAGCATGTAAATTATTATCAAAATCAGAATTCGATGAATATGTTGATGTTAAATGTGATTATGAATTAGAAGATGAAGAAAAAATCTTAATTAAAGAATTGTCAAGATTCACAGAAATTATAAGACAATCTGCATCAGAAAGAAGAGTTCATCATTTAACAGAATATACTTCAAGTCTTTCAAAAGCATTTAATAAATTTTATAAATCTCAACAGGTTATTGGTTCTGAACATGAAGAATTTAGATTAAAATTAGTTGATGCTTCAAGAATCACCCTTAAAAACTCATTAAAACTTTTAGGTATCAAAGCACCTGAATTCATGTAATTTCTCTATAATTACATATCCTTCTTTTTTTTATATTATTTTTAAATAAACCATTTGATTAAAATTCTATTTCTTTTTATAATAATTTTAATATAATATGAATAATATAAATATAAATGAATTAAGAGTTATAAAAATCTTTTATTATTTTAATAGATTCATTTTTTATTAATGAGTATTAATAACCATTTTTATTGGAGGAATAATTTAAAATGCGAACGTTAATGATACATTCAGATTATTTACGTTATAAAACCAGAAGTAAAACTAAATTAGCTGAAGATATTGAAGATGAAAAAAGAGCTAGTGGTGTAGATAATGCATTAGTTGCTTTTATTGCAGTTGAAAAAGAAGATGAAGAAAATCCTGAGTTAATTATTAAAAAAGCAGTTAAAGAAATTTTAAGTGTTCAAAATAAGGTTAACGCTGATAATATTGTTGTATATCCATATGCACATTTAAGTTCTTCACTTTCAAATCCTAGTGTTGCTACACAGATATTAAAAGGCATTGAAGTTGAACTGGTAGATAATAATGAAGCAGTTCTAAGAGTACCATTTGGTTGGTATAAATCATTTGAACTATCATGTAAAGGACATCCTTTATCAGAATTATCCAGAACTATAACTACAGAAGCTGATGAAGAAGAAACTGAAGAAGAAGTTGAAGAATCTGAACCATCACAATTCTTTATATTGGAAGAAGACGGGGAAAAATATGATGTTGATGATTACAATTATGAAAATAAAACATTAAAACAATTGGTTAATCATGAACAAGGTGTTTCTCATGAAGATTCAGGTAAACAACCTCCTCATGTAAAATTAATGAAAGAAAAGGAATTAGCAAGTAATGAACCATCAGCAGATGTAGGTCACATCAGATGGTATCCTAAAGGAAAATTAGTTAAAGATTTACTTGGTGATTACGTATATGATCTTGTTACCGAAAGAGGTGCAATGCCTGTAGATACACCAGTTATGTATGATTTAGCTGATCCAGCTATCAGAGAACATGCAGCTAAATTTGGTGAAAGACAATACAGATTAAAAACAAAACACAGAGAATTAATGTTAAGATTCGCTTGTTGTTTCGGTGCATTCAGAATAATGGCTGATTCTTTCTTAACATGGAAAAACATGCCAGTTGGTATTTATGAGTTATCACAATTAAGTTTCAGATTTGAAAGACAAGGGGAAGTTGTAGGACTTAAAAGATTAAGAGCATTCACAATGCCTGATTTCCACAGTGTATGTTTGGATGATGAACACGCTAAAGAAATATTTGCAAGTCAAGTTGACATGTGTGCTCAAACAGAAAGTGACCTTGATGTACATTATGAAGTTGCATTCCGTGTAACAAAAGATTTCCTGGCTGAAAATGAAGACTGGGTAAAAGAAGTTGTAAGAGACCATATTAAAAAGCCAGTATTGCTTGAAGTAATTCCAAAAATGAAACATTACTGGAATGCTAAAGTTGACTTTGCAGCTATAGATGATCTTGGAAGACCAATTGAAAATCCTACAGTACAAATGGATATTCAAAGTGCCAGAAGATTTGGTATTACATACTTAGATGAAAATGAAGAACAACAGTATCCAACAATTTTACACTGTAGTCCAACAGGAAGTTTAGAAAGAGTAATTTGTAGTTTACTTGAAAAAACTTCAACAGACAAAGGTTCTAAACCATCATTACCATTATGGTTATCTCCAACACAAGTAAGAATTATACCTGTAACAGACAATCATTTAGACTATGCTGAAAAAGTATATGAACAAATTAAAGCATTGAATGTAAGGGTAGATATTGATGATACTCCTGAACGTGTAGGTAAAAAAATCAGAAATGCAGGTAAAGAATGGATTCCATACACAATTGTTGTAGGAGACAATGAAGTTGAAAACGATTCTATTACAATTAATAGACGTATGGATGATACTAAAGAAGAAGTTACTGTTGAACAGTTAGCAGATGAAATCCATGAATTATCTAAAGGATTACCATTTAGAAAATTACCTTTACCATACAAAGTATCTAAACGTGTTAAATTTTAATTAATGAATGTTTTCATTAATTATTCCTCTTTTTATTATTTTTTTTTCATTTTAATCAATTTTTATTATAATATTTATTTAATTATAACTTATAACTTATTACTTTTACTATTATAACTTATAAATATTACTTAGTATAAACATTTTATTATAAGATTGATATTTATTAAAATAGGAGTAATTTAATGACAGAAATCATAACAATATTAAACCAGAAGGGTGGATGTGGAAAAACCACCACAGCTGTAAATTTAAGTGCAGCTTTAGCAACTTTGGGAAAAACAGTATTGATAATTGATATGGATCCACAAGGAAATGCAACAACAAGTTTAGGTATTCAAAAGAGTGAAATTGAAAATACCATCTACTCATTACTGACAGGAAAATGTACTTTCCAGGAATCAGTTTTAGAAACAGAAATACCTAATTTATACGCAATTGCAAGTAATATTTCATTGAGTGGAGCAGAAATAGAATTAAGTAAAGAGATAGGTTATCCTTATATTTTAAATGAAAAATTACATGAATATGAATTAGGATTTGATTATATTATTATAGATGCACCACCATCTTTAGGTATTTTAACATTAAATGCATTAGTTTCTACTGATTCAGTAATAATTCCAATTCAATCAGAATTCTATGCTTTGGAAGGTATGATGGATTTATTAGAAACAATTAACTTAGTAGAATCAAGATTAAAAAGTCCTTGTCCTATAAAAGGTATATTAATAACATTATATGATGGAAGAACAAGGTTATCTAAAGATGTATCTAAAAATGTTAAAGAATACTTTAAAGACACAGAATACATATTTAAACAAAAAATACCTAGAAATGTTAAATTAGCAGAAGCTCCAAGCTATGGAAAACCGTGTATAACTTATGATCCTGATTGTTCTGGTACAAAAGCGTATATGAAACTAGCAAAGGAAATAATTAATTTGGAAGGTGAATAATATGGCCGACAATGCATTAGGTAGAGGATTAGATGCATTAATTAAGAAACCATCAAAACCTAAAAAAGCTGAAAAAAAAGAAGTTAAGGATAAAAAACCTAAAATTGAAACAAATACTTCATTTTCATTATCTGATGATAAAATAGAACAGATTAAAGAGGAAGTAGGAAAAAATCCCAGAATCAGTTTATGGTCTGCAAAAAGTGCAGCCTGTTTACGTTATCTTAAAAAAACAACACCAGAATTCAGTATAAGCAATGAAGCATCATTAATCCTGGAAGAAGCAATAAAAGAAAAATATCCTGAAATATGGAAATTATTTGAAGAATAATTATAAGGATTATATCTTTAACTTTTTTTATTCAATTAAAGAAGGTAATGTTATTGAAAAAAATAAACTTTTTTATAATTCTTGTATTTTTTGTACTATTATTTTTAGGAGTAGTATATTCACAAGAAATTAACGAAACGGATGGAGTGAATTATCAAACAATAATTAATGATGAATCACATTCCAACACAGATAATACTATAATAGAAAAAGACAATACAGTTTCAAACAATAAAAAAGAAACTTCCGAATACGAAGAAGAAGATTCCAGGGGTGAAGGATGTTGTACTACAATTATACAGGGATATAATAATGATAGTGCAATTTCTTTCAGAAGAGATGCAACAAATGTTCTTACATTGAATGTAAAACATAATTCAACATTTATAAAACAATACAAAGAAAGCGGTTCTTACTTCTTTCACGTTTTAATAAGTAAGGATGGTTGGTTGGTTGGAAATGGTGGTGCAGATAATGCAAATGTCAACAAAGCTTTGGAAACTAATGCACTTAGAATGATTAATAATAATTACATATCAAAAACTACAATGAATAATGTGTATAATTTAGAATCAAAGTTATCTGTAGGACATTTTGTTATAAAATCACCAAACGGCACATATAGTTTAATAGTGAAAAATCAAAATAGAATCTATAAAGATTCAGGAATATTAAAAGAAGGACAATATTTGGTTGTTCCAAACAGTCCCAAATATTTTTCCAAAGGATCATTTAATAAAGCATTGGATAAAAATTCCATGATTTTATCTTCCAGAATGTTAGCAGCTCGTGATAGATATGGAATTAACAGACGAGAAATTATAACTTATTATTATAAAAACAATGTTATAAACTCAACAATAAGCATCAGTGCAACTAATGATAACGGAAAATATGTAAATAGCAGAACTGCTAATTTAATTGACAGTATTCAAACAAATACCAAGTATTTTTCATCAAAAATAATTCCAATCATTGATAAATCAATTGACATAGATTTTGTGAATTTCTTTATCAGAAAAGCAAAAACAGTAGTAAAATCTGAAAATGTTACTATAAATAAGGATAAGGTTGAATTAAAAGCATTTATTAATGATGAATTTGGTCAAAAGGTTAATAAAGGATTTGTTTCATTTATTTTCAATGACAGAACAATTAAAAATGCCAACAATACAGTTTATGTTAATGTTACAAATGGTATAGCATCATACAAATACACAATACCTGATATTTGGAAAAGATTAAATTACTCATATTATGTTAGATATTATCAAAATTCAGTTTATGAAGAAAGTTTGGGAAATAAGGCTGTTATCTTAGTGGATAATTTGGTAAATTTAAATACAGATCATGCGAATGATACATTTTACAATGGAAATCTAAGTATTACTACCAGAATTAAGGATATTGAAAACAAATCAATAAATGGTGGTAAAGTTTTCTATAAAATTAATGGAAAAGCCGTTAAAAATTCACTCAACAATACAATTATAATCAATGTAAATAAAGGATTAGTGAATTTTAATTGTTATTTTGATACAAAATACAGTGCAAAAACATTTAAATTAACAACAATCTATGTTAATGGAGTTTATAGGAAGGAAATAGATACCTATTTCACTATTAAAAAAATTCCTACAAAAATAGTGTTGCCTAAAGTAAGTGTTAATAATAACAGAGTTACATTTACTGGTAAGTTTGTTGATTATAATGATAAAAATATCAGGTATAACTCATATGCATGTATAAAAATTAATGGAAAAACATTAAAAGATACAAATAATAACACAAGACTGTTTAACATATCTAATGGTATAATTAACTTTAATTTTAATCTGCCAGGAAAATTAAAATCTGGAAATCATATTCTCAGTATAGTTATACCAGAACTTCGTGAAACATTAAGTTTAAGAATGAATTATACGATGACTATAATTTAACATTCCTTATTTTTTTTTATAAAATTTTAGAAACTTTCCAAAGTACTTTGATATGACCCACCAACTTTAACAAAGATTTTACACTTTTTAATATTGGCACCTAATTCCTGCAGTTGTTTTAGGCTTGTTATTTTTTTTCCTTGACTTTGCATATGTCTTATTCTTCTGGCAGATTTTAATCCAATACCTGGAACTCGTATTAATTCTTTATATTTGGCAGTGTTGACATCAATAGGATATTCATCCATATTTTCCAATGCAATAGTATATTTTGGATCATTATTGGTATCTAAAAATCCATTATCATCCAGTACAATATCATCCAATGTGTAGTTATACTGATTAAATAAGTATTCTGTCTGGTATAATCTGCCAGTTCTTTTCGGATTGTTTGCTTCATGTGTTTCTAATGGAGTTCCCTTAACCGGTGTGAAACTACTGAAGTAATTATATAGCACATCATATTTCTTGGTTAAGTTATAAACCTGTTTTAGAATATCTTCATCACTTTCATCATTAGCACCAACAATTATTTGGGTGGTATGTCCGCTACTTGCAAGACTATGGTCTCTTCTATGTAAATTATCTATCCAGTCCAATCGTTTAAGAATATCCTTGTCATAATTTTTCGTACTTGATAAATCACTAAGTCCATCCTTAGTAGCAGCTTCAATGTTAATGCTTACCCTGTCTGCCAGTTGCATTGCATGTTTAATATGATCTTTACTGCTTCCAGGAATAATTTTAAGATGAATATAACCCTTATAAGAATATTTATTTCTTAAAATATGTGCTGCTTCAATCATTTCTTCCATTGTCGTATCAGCATCTTTTATAATACCTGAACTTAAAAATAATCCCTCAACCATATTACTTTCATAATATTTCATGTATATTCTTGCAAGTGCTTCAGGGCTTAGTCTGGCTCTCTGGTATTTGTGTTCTATACAGTTTGTACAATATGCACAGTCGTTGTTACATTGGTTGGTCATTAAAATTTTAAACAATGGTACATCCCGACTTCCAGCTTTTGCATGATAGATTCCATCTTTTATTTTATCAGTTTCCTCTAAAACATTATCAACATTGTAATTAACATAATTACATCTGTCATAATAAGCAGCATCTGACAATAACTGTAAATCTTTAAATGTACTCATTGATTTAACCCCGATTATTCAATAACTAATTATAATCTAAATAAGTATATATATTTTTTAATTTAATAATATAAATTAATTGGTAAAAATTGAAATAACAGGAGGTAAACTTATGAATATGCTGTTAATTATAATACTTGTAATAATCATTGTAATAGCATTTTTATTGGTCAAATATTATAATGATTTAGTAAATGGTAGAAATCATGTGGAAAATGCTTGGAGTCAAATTGATGTACAATTACAAAGACGTAACGATTTAATTCCAAATATAGTGGAAACAGTTAAAGGTTATGCAGGTCATGAAAAAGATACATTTAATCAAGTAACACAGGCAAGAGCTAATATGGCAAATGCAACTACTGTACAGGAAGTAGCAGAAGCTGATACCATGCTTACAAGCGCATTAAAATCATTGTTTGCTGTCAGTGAAGCATACCCTGAGTTAAAAGCTAATCAAAACTTCATTGAATTACAACAAGAATTATCAGAAACAGAAGATAAAATATCTTATGCAAGACAATTCTACAACGATTCAGTTCTTAAATATAATAATTTATGCCAACAATTCCCTAGCAGTATTGTAGCAAGCTTATTCCACTTTGACAAAGCAGAATTCTTCGAAGCACAAGAAGGAACAAGAGCAGCACCTAAAGTACAATTTTAATTATTTTTATTTTTTATTTTTTTTTAAATTAATCATTAAATACTCTAATTCTAAAATATTTTTATATTTTATTTTAGAATGAGGAGGTATAATTATGAACATAAAGAAGATAATTATTCTCTCTTTGTTATTGACATTATTCTTAGCACCTATTTCATTAGCAGATGATGGAGATTATTATATTCCAACTGCAAATAAAGATATTTTAGTAAATGATGACGGGTCTACACAAATAACGGAAATAATAGATTATGAAATAGAAGGGAGTGTAAACGGTGTTTATAGGGACATACCACATGCTAGTGACCAGTCAATAACTAACGTTTCGGTTGAAACACCAGGTTATTATAATACATTGGAAGTTATTGAAGAAAAGGGGAGAACCAGATTAAAAGTATGGCTCTATACAGATAAAAATAAGCAACATAAAACATATGATGCAAACGTTAAAGTTATTTATAAATACACTTTCAATAAAGGAGTGAAAATTTATAATGACATTGCCGAACTTCAGTATATGTCCTGGGGTAACGAATGGGACAGTGGAGTAGGTAACTTGGTTACAACCATTCACATACCTGGAAGTCATGAAGGAACAGAATATTGGAACAATCCTGATGATTATGTAGTTTCAAGTAGCTGGACAGATGACAATACACTTTCTACACAGGTAGAAGGTATTGGTTCACGTACAACATTTGAACAGCGTATACTAATGCCTAAATCATATTTCAAAAGTTATGAAAATGCAAAAGTAATTAATATGGATGCAAAGGCAAAGATAGAAGCTGATCAACAGAAATATAAGGAAGACAGGGAATTCAAAAATACACTATTGGGAATTGTTTCCGGATTATTGGGAATTCTGATGATTATTCCGGCAGGAATTTATGGATTGTTTGGAAGAGAACCGAAAATTGATTATCAAGCAGATTATGAATACGATTTACCGACTGATTCATCACCCGTTGAAGTAAATTCCATAGTTAACGGTGATGTAGGTAGTATAACTGATGATGCCATGTATGCCACACTCCTTGATTTAATTGATAGAAAATTCTTCAAGGTAATTTCAAGCAGTGATGACGATACAGTACTTCGATTAGTTAATTCAGATACAAGCAACCTTAAAACATTTGAGAGATTATTAATAAATTTCATATCCAAATTTGAAATAAATGGTGACATCTCCTTAAAGTCAATAGCAGATAATGGAGATCCATATGAGTTCAAGGATTTTAAAAGTTCATGGATTGATGAAACTTCAAAAGAAGTACCGGACTCATTAATTAACAGATACTTTATAGACAAAGGATCAACTTTATTTAGTATATTTGCTTTTGTATTATTGTTTTTAAGTATACTTGTATTCTTTGGAATTATATTCATTGAATTTGGTAATTATTACTGGATATTGCTTATATTATCATTAGCAATGTTTGCAGAATCAATGATTATGCTTTTTATACCAAATTATGTTCCTGGTAGATGGACACCTGAAGGTAAAGAATATCATGATAAATGGGAAAATTTCCAAAACTATATAACCGATTTCAGTTTAATTAAGGAAAGACCTCCTGCTTCAATTCAGGTCTGGGGAAAATATTTGGTTTATGCTGCAGCATTGGGTTGTGCAGACGAAGTATCAGAAAACATGAAAAAATACTTTGATATCGCAGGCGTACCTGAAGAATATTTCAACAGTTCTGATGCGGTAATGTTTGGATATTACGGTGGATTTACTCATCTAAACACTACATTCACAGCATTAACACCATCATCCGATTCCAGTTCAAGTGGAATAGGTAGTGTTGGTGGTGGAGGATTTGGTGGAGGTGGAGGTGGAACCTTCTAAAACTTTCACCATCCTTACTTTTTTTTAGAAAAAAGATTAGAAATAAGAAGTAGTTGATAATATTTATTATTTTAAGCATCCTATTGGAATAACTTTAACTCCATCTGATCTAGTATATGCTATTTCACCGCCGGTAATAACTGCTAAAAAACTAGGTTCTTCCAAGTCATTTTTTTGTTTTTTATAATAGTTTTAAGTAAGACTTTCCGTTAATTGGATGTTGTTATTCTATTAAACTTTTACAATGTTGTTTGGATGTTGTTGTTTTACCACACCATTTTGGACCAGTTATTAGTACAGCACCTATATATTCTAATGATTCTTCTAGTTCTTTGTCCATATATCGTGGTAAATATTTTTTCATTATCATCATTTTATGTTTTTCATTATTTTTATTTTATGTTTTTCATAAGAGATTTTTTATATTAAAAAAGTATATTATAAGAAAAATTTATTATTCACTATTTTTAAATATTTTAATCAATTATAAACTCTTTATTGGAGTGATTAAAACATGAATTTTAATAACAGTAGAATGAAATTATTTATTTCAATAATTTTATTGTTAATGTTTTTGATAACATCCTTGTCATTTGCAGCTACTGGAAGTTATTCTTTGCCTGATGCAAAAGAAAGTATAGTTGTTCTTGATGATGCAACAACAGTAGTTACTGATGAAATAACGTATTCTATTAGTGGAACAGTAAATGGTGTAACAAAGATAATTCCTTTGAGTGGTCAGCAATCAATAACAAATATTTCAGTGGAAACACCAGGATATTATAATACACTGGAAGTTGAAAATTCAAGCAATCAGATTACTTTTAAGGTTTGGCTTTATAAAGATGAACAGAAAACTCAGAAAGTGTCAGATGAAGATGTAAAGGTTATTTATCATTATAATTTCATAAAAGGAGTGAAAATTTATAATGACATTGCTGAACTGCAGTATATGTCCTGGGGAAATGGATGGAATCAACCAATTAATTCTTTAACAACAGATATACAGATTCCAGGTACAAATAAGGAAACAGAGTATTGGAACAATCCGGACACCTATGTTGAAAGCAGTTCCTGGGCTAATGATAACACATTAACTACTACATATAAGAATATTCCGGCTGGAACTACAGCAGAACAAAGAATATTAATGCCTAAATCATACTTTAAAAGTACTGAAAATGCGGATGTAATTAATAAGGATGCAAAGGCTCAAATAGAACAGGATCAATTGAAATATCAGAGTGAAGTAGCATTTAATAATAACATACCTTTAATTCCGGCTATACTGTCTGTATTATTGATGATACTGCCTGTGGGAATGTTCTTGAAATGGGGAAGAAATCCTAAAATATCATACAATGCAGATTATGAAAGTCAAATTCCTACAGATGATTCACCAGTATTTATCAATGCAATGATACCAGGAATCATTGAAGAATTAAATGAAAATGCATTCACAGCTACACTTCTTGATTTAATAGATAGAAAATATTATAAGATGGTCATAAGCAATGAAGAAGATACAATAATAAGACGTTTGAACAAGGAAACATCTAATTTAAAACTTCATGAAAGTGATATTATTGAATTCTTGAAACGTTTTGAAAATGAAAAGCAACAAATTTCATTAAAATCTATTGGTGAAGATTCATATACCGTTCAGAAATTTGTTCACGCATGGAAAATAGATGCCATGAGAGATGTTCCGGTAACAAAAGTAAGTCAATACTATAATAAAAGCAGGGAAAACCTGATGAGCGGATACAATATTCTGGCAATATTTTTAGCAGTAGTATTCATATTTGGATTATTAATGTTTGCTAAAGGACCACTGGTATTTGTTGGAATTATATTATCAATATTGGTTATCATTGAACAAATAGTGATATTCTTGTTTATTGACACACCATTAGGTACTTGGACACCTGAAGGAAAGGAATTTCATGACAGATGGAAAAACTTTGAAAAATATATCAAAGACTTTAGTTTAATCAAGGAACATCCGCCTGCCTCAATACAGGTATGGGGAAAATTTCTGGTATATGCTACAGCACTTGGTTGTGCAGATGAAGTATCTAAAAACATGAAAAAGTATATTGAATTTAAAAACTTACCAGAAAACATAATATATGACTCAGATATAGTATATCTAGGTTACTTCTGGGGATTCCATCACATCAGAACTACATTTATTCCAATGGGAATTAACAATACAGACTTCGGAAATTCAGGATTTGATACCGGATCCTTTGGAGACATTGGTGGACCAGGTTCCGGAGGATTTGGTGGAGGAGGAGGTGGAGTATTCTGAGGAATACTTTCATCTTTATTATTTTAATTGATTTTCATACATTAAATAGTTCAAAATACACTATTTTTATAATAAAATACTAGAATATTAGGCTCTGTAGAAATCCCTATTTTTGTACACTGAATTGATATATAAATATTATAACATATGTTTTTGAGTTTTGTTTCTTTTATTTATAGATTTGTGCTTCTACTGTTGTTTATTCCACTGAATTTTCTTTTTTCTACACTATTTACTCCTTCTACCTAGTTTCTGAATCGATATACTTGCTGTCTAAATATTGTTCTACATTTTGACCTGTATACTCCACTTTTTTGTCTTGTTTTTACAGGTATCTGAGGTAGAGCAGTAGTTTCTTCAACAATTGTTTGTTTTATTAGTTCAGTATCATATGCTTTATCTGCTAATATGTATATTGGTTTATATGATTGAATAGCTCTTGTCGCACTTATTGCAAATTTTGTATCATATTTTGGACCCTTTGTAGCATTGTAGTGTCTTATTAACATATATTCCGAGTCTACTGTTATGTGATTTTTAATGTAGCTATGTCGTGTTTTTTTTAGTTCTGTTGTTGTAATAGATGTCATAATAAGAATTAGTGAATCCTGTTCCGTCTAAACTAAAATAACATTCAGAAACTGGGAAATGTTGTAATAATAATGTGTTAATTTCTTTTAATTTTTCAACAGATAACTTTTTAAAGAATTTTTGAATAGTAGTGTAATGTGGAATTGTTTTAAGCTTTAAAGTTTTCTGTAATTTGTTAGATACTGATAAATTATTTATTGTGTTCCTATAATCATATTTATTATATATTTTATATGCTAAAATTACAAATAACTGAGGTATAGTATATTTTTGTTTAGAATAAATTGATGAATACTTATTAAATTTTAGTTTTGCATAGTTATATGCTGTTAAAACAAAATCTAACATCATATTACTGGTTAAATCTAATTTTTCAATTTTAGATAATTGAAGTAAAGAAGGAGTTCTATCTTTTGATACTCCAAAATCGAAAAGTTTAAGTTGTCTAGAATTCAAATAGTTATTTATAGAATAGATATTTCTGGTTTGCATAATAATATCTATTCTATTTCTATTATAAATACTTATCCTTGCTTGTATTACTTTTTTATAAATTATTATTTTGTAAATTTAAATTGTATGTTTTAAATCGCTTTTATATTACTCTATTTCTCTAACAAATTAAATTTTTATAAAAATAAGAATTTTGGTCTAGATTTTTTTTGTGCGAAATGAAAAAAATTATAGGTTTTCTACAGAGCCATTATTTTTATTTTCCACTGAAAAAACTATAGATCTTTATAATAATAAATAAGATGATTATATAGATTATATGATTTAAAAAGGTTTTAATGAATTATCATTAAAAAAAATGAGATGCAAATGTAGTGTGTTCCAGTTTTTCACTTACTTGTTTTAATGTATTATCATTAAAAAAAATCAATAATACAATTTTTTTTAATCATCAAATAGTTCTTCCTTAAAAATATAATAATAACATGTTTCAACTATTGATCCAATTACTATTATATATATTCCAATAATAATAGAAGATATGAGAAGGTAACCTACAAATATATAATGAACTAAACCAGTTACTGTTTGCCCCGTTACTCCAAAACCACTTACAAACTCTAATAATCTTGATTTTAAAAAAATATAATAAAAGATTATATTAAAAAAAGTGATAAAATAGAACAATTTTCTTATAAATTTTTTTTTATTCATATTATTACTCTTCTTTTATATTATTTTACTCTACCACTGATATACTATTTACAATATTATTGATTTCAGTTGTGTATAAATCAGTTTTTGGATTATCAGTTATTATTGTTAATCCATAAATTACTGAACTGTTTCCCTGCCTATAGAATACTCTCCTATAATGATCGGATTTAATATTTTCACCATTATCATATGTTAAGTTAACAGGTGCATATTCCTTCAAACCATGAGAAGTATTATATGTTAAAACTTCTACTTTATCAGTAATTACTGCAAATTGGTAAACTTTAAACTCATTTATGTTATCTACAGATACATTGGTATACCCTGAATTATTACTTGATTGGACAGCTTTATAATAATCTCCAAATGATGGAAGAGAATTTAACATTCCGGAAAATCTTATTTCTACATCCCCATCAGTTGCTATACCCTTTTTTTCATCCACTTCATAAGTACTTGGAAGTGTTATTTCCATGTTATCATTTTTAATAGTCAAATTATTATTGTCTTGTATTGAATTATTTCCTGTATGTTCTAATATGAATAATAAACCAAATGCATTGATTGAAACTATTATTAATACAAAAATTAATATTATGGAAATAGCAATTACTTTTTTTATCATAATACAATTTATATGATTTATTTAATTTATATTTAATTTTTTTAAAATATATAATCTTATGAAATTAATTTTAAAATAATCATATAAAATATGAATGTTTTAAATATAAAAAAACTATTTAACTTTTGTTATAAAAATAATATATTAATATAAAGTTTTTTAATTAATTTTAGATATTATATGTTAGGATGAATAGTATGAAATTAAAAATTTTATTTATAATATTTATTTTTTTAATATCTTCATCTTGTTGTTTTGCATCAGAAGATGTTAATGAAATAGTTGAACAGAATCTGGGTATAAATTCACTTTCAAGTTCT
Source organism: Methanosphaera sp. (assembly GCF_016282985.1). Lineage (GTDB taxonomy): Archaea > Methanobacteriota > Methanobacteria > Methanobacteriales > Methanobacteriaceae > Methanosphaera. The sequence goes on along the minus strand of NZ_JAEELZ010000135.1, from coordinate 5,486 downwards.
TCAAATAATGATAACTTAATTGATACACAACAAGAATATTTGGATACACATTTAGAAAGAAATGTAGTAGATTATTTTAATTCTAATATAACTGAAAAAAAATTCTGTGAAGTTAATGAAGAAGGATTTCAAGCATATTAAATGTAACTTGGGAACGAAATAATTTTACAATTATTTTATCAGGTGAATCAAATAACACAGTATATATACATACTGTGAACTCAACTATGGGTATGGATATTCAAGGAGAAACAGATAATAAGTTATTATTCAGATTTTTAACAACATACTTATTATCTTTTTGGGAAGAAAAATCAATTACAAGATATGTTAGTGCTGAATGTGCATTAACAAAGATTATGAATGCATTAGAAGATAATTCTTATAGAATATTTGAAGAAAATAATACAATTATCTTTGTTGTTAATGATGATACAAATACTACTATTGTTATTGATGGAGAAACAGGTATTGTAAGTGATTTTTTACAATATGATGGAAATGTTTACCATGGAACCGTATCAGATGATCAACATAATCTTGTAGGATTTGAAGTTGATTCACCAGAAGCAGAGTTAGAAAGGCTAGTTGGTTCAACAATCATGGCTTCAAGTGGATATTTATTAGCAGTTCCATTTATTGGATCAGAATTAGCATTAGCTGTTGGTTTTTGTGGAGCAGTTATATGTGCTGATGGATGTGGTTTAACTAATTTTAGTCAATGGGGTAATAACAGTCGTTGGGCTAATTTTGGTTGGGATGTTGCAACATCAATTCCTTATTGTCATGTTTTAGGAGCTATGAATAAAATTCAGAAGTTGAGTGGTGTTGTAAGTAAACTGGAAGATATTGATAGAACATTGGTTAATATAGAAAGAAGTATTAAAAATTCAGATAGTATCTTAATTCAGAAAATATATGAACAATCTCTTTATATTAAAGAGATTATTTGTGATGAACTTTTTGCTGATGGTATAAATGTTCTTACGCAAGATATAATTATGAAATATTATGAATTTTTACATTTAAATATCCCAACAAAAAAATTTACTGAATATTTTAATTTTTTATTTGAAATGGATAAGGATCTTTTGTTTGAGGGTTCTCATTTAAGTCAAGCTAATATTGAGATTTTTTGTAAAAGAATTAATCAGTTACCTAGTGGTGTGACAAAAGTTTTGTATATGGGGTATGGATTTAGTAAGACAATAGCAGAGAAATCTACACAGTTTATTATTATAAAGATTTCTGGTCGAAATGAGATAGTAGATGAAATGTTTTCTAGTATTGATTCTGTTAAATATTCTAATATTAATACTAAGCGTTTGAAATATTTTGAAACTAAAAACAAAGAGTATTTTTATGTTGAGGAAAGCTCATATGATAGGATTTTGGGGTGTAAGTTATGAAGTATTGTAAAAATTGTGGTTATGAGAATTTGGATGAACAGTTTGAATGTAGGCATTGTGGTTGTGAGTTTGAGGCTTTTGATTGGGATAGTGTTGAACGTGAAAATGTAACTAGAGACGCTGATTATTTAATTACTCGTGAATATGAATATAATTTTATAATGAAAAAACTTAATGGTTCTGTTGTGAAAGATTGGATTTTTTTATTAATAAGTTCCTTTATTTGTATTGAGATAATATATTATGGTTTTTATCATTCATGGTTTTGGTATTGGTTGTTTGTTATTATTTATGGATGTATACTTGCTTATGAGATTCCTTTGTTTTTAAAGTTATTTAAGGTTAAGTTGACAGTTAATGTACATGGTAAGGATTTTTTTAATTATAAATATCCTGGATTACGGTATATTCTTTCAGGTTTAACAGTTCTTGCATTGTTTTATCCTTTTACTTTATATAATAAATTTATTGGAGTGGTTTATATGGGCATGCCTTGGATGATTGTTCCATTATCTTGTGGTATATGTTATTTTTTAAGACCTAATACTTTTAATGAATATACAGACTATTCTTTATTGAATGGTCCTATATTACTCTGGGTTGTGATAGAAAATATGATCTTTGGTTTATTTTTCTTAGGTAATATTCAAAATTTTCCAATTGAAATAAATATAATTTTTGGAGTACTTTATTTAATAATTTTATTCACGCAGTTGTTTCCAGATGTGGTGAATAAGTATAATAAATATGATATTAGGGGGCCTAATTCTTTATATATCTTAGTTATCTTATTTGGTGTGTTAATATTATTCATCCTGGAATATATTCTTGCTTATTTCTTTGGTCTCCTCTTTTCATGAAAAAATAAGCTACAAAATAATAAAATACAATGTGTAAGTATAGTGAGAATATTTAGAGTTTAAGAAGTAAAATCCTGTTTATGTCCACATTTTGGACATTTATTGTCTGAAGTAATGTTATTTATTACTTTATAATATTCTCTTTTTACAAGGATTTCATTACAGTTATTGCAGTATGTGTTATCTTTAAGTGAGGGATAAGTATTTCCAGGATAAACATATTTTAATCCATTATTTTTGGCAATATCACATGCATTTATCACTGTTTCATCAGGTGTTGGTGGGATGTGCATTAATTTAAATTGTGGATAAAATGCTGAAAAATGAAGAACTATCTTTTTAGATATACCTTTAATAATGTCTACAACATTATTGATGGAAGATAAATCATCATTATAACCTGGAATAAGCAGTGTTGTTACCTCTGTGTGAATCTGATTTTCACAATTACTTCTAATACTGTTTAACACAGGTTCTATTTTTCCACTACAAACTTCTCTATAAAATGTATCATCACTACTTTTTAAATCTATATTGACAGCATCAACATAATTGATTAAATCATCTAAAGTTTTCTGGGAAGTATAACCATTACTTACCAATATGGTTTTAATATTATAATCCTGGGCTATTTTTGCAGTATTAATAATCCATTCCGGATAAATTGTAGGTTCATTGTATGTCCATGAAATACTTTCTAAATTATTTTCAACAGCAACGTTAACTATTGATTCTGGAGTTACTTTTTTGGTAGGAACCGATAAGGGATTTGTAGGTTGGGCTATACTGTGATTTTGACAGTTTAGGCATTTCAAATTACATCCTAGGGTACCTATTGACAATGTTTTACTGCCTGGTAAGAAATGATATAATGGTTTTTTTTCTATAGGATCTACTGCAATTGCCGTAGTTTCAACAACATTTTCATTAATATCCGGTTTTCTTCCACATATTGTATTTCGTTCTAATATACAATTGTTTGGGCATATCTGACATCTGTTCATCTAATCATCTTTTAAGTGTTCATAACCTTTAACTGGTATTATTTCTTTTAAACCATCTTTAATCAACGTAATTTTACCTGAAGAGTTTGTTCTACCAATAATATGTATGTTGTTAAGTTTATCTTGGTGTTTATAATATTCATTCTCATTTAAAGTAACTAATAGTTCAAATTCCTCACCAAAATGTAATAAGTAATCTTTTAAATCTTTATTATTTATTTTTGCTACTTTTTCAATATTTTTATTATAAGGAATTTTATCAAAGAATATTTCAAAACCTATGTCTTTATTTTTGTCATTTAAATGTCCTAATTCAATGGCTAATCCATCAGTTATATCTGTAATACTGGAAGTTAATGAAGGATATTGTTTTAGCTTCTGTGATTCTTCCATAGGTAATGTTGGCTCATATAATGTATTCAATATATCATTTTTATCTTTTTCAGGAATATCATTATTTCCATATATTAAGTCCAGTGCTGCTGCCGGACCGCCTAATTCACCAGTCACAGCAATTAAATCATCTGGTTTAATATCAGTTTGGAGTTTAAATTCATCATTTACTTTTCCAATACTTGTTCCACAAAGTATGATTTCAGTATTTTGATTTATGTCTCCCCCAATCAAAGTTATGTCATATTCTTCACATTTATCCAGAATTCCATCTGTTAATTCTTCATATTCGTTCACGGTCAATTCAGGGGGAAGTCCCATTGAAATTAGAATAGAATCAGGAATAGCGTTCATAGCTAGGATATCACTTACATTAACTGTTACAACTTTTTCTCCCATTTGATAGTAAGTCATGTTTTTTGGAAAATGGGAATGTTGAATTAACAAATCCGTTGATATAACAGTATATTTTGAAGAATTGTTTATTAAAGCGGCATCATCATGATAACTTTCTTTAATTATTTTATCAGTACTCTTAAGTTTATAATCTCGTTTATCTAAGAGTAATTTGATTAATTTTTTTTCTCCAAGTTCTGATATTATTTTTTTATTCATGGTATCATATTTATTAAAAAAAGTATATTAAAAAAAAGGTTTTGGGAGGTTAACAAATAATTGTTTATAAATATAGATTAACTCTATCAGCTGTGATTTTTAGTATAGTGTCATCAGCACAGATAGGTTCTGTATATATTGTTTCACCATCAAATTCGACTTTTTCTTCTTCATCATGGTGGTGGTGTATGTTCGCCTATATACTTTTCTACATCAGGTGAAGGTTCTAACCCAAGAATGGTAGGAATTCACGTTTTTTATGTAATCAATGCTAAATACAGAAGTTACAATAATTCTTTTTACACCGGCAGCTGCTAATTTATTAAAAGCTGTTGGTATGTTAGGTTCTGTCTATTCCATAGAACCTACTTCAATATCGTAATCCTGATTTGTTCTGAATATTTATCTGTACAACTTCTTTATTTTAATGTAATTTACTTCCGTGACCTATGATAGTATTCAAGTATCATTCCTTGAGTTTGAATTTGAATCCGTAGGAGATTACTCCTTCTTTTCCTTCTTCACGTATTTTTCTAAATACTACTTCTACTTCGTCTCCTATGTTTAATTCATCTAAATCACAGTCAACGATTTGTGCAGTTACTTTTGCACCTTCGTCTAATTCAATTATTCCAACAGCATATGGTGAGTTGTTTTTGAATTCATCTGTTGCTGCATGAATAATAGAGTAAGTGTAAATTTTTCCAGTTCCTTTAAATTGGAGGTCTTCTATATCACCATGGCTTCTACAATTTGGGCAAACTACTTTTTTTGGGAAAAATGTTTCGTTACAGTTGTTACATTTTGTTCCTATTAAATTATATCTTTGGTCGTTATGACGCCATCCTTTGATAATGTCGCTCATATAATTTCCTCCGTAATAATAAATATTAATTATAAAATTATTCTTAATTAATATATTTATTTAACCTCTATTTATTATTAATCATTTGAAACTTTGAATTCAATGATATGTTTATAAATTATTAAAATTATTTAATACTTTTTTATTAATAAATTAATATACTGGTATTCTTCAGTATTATGAATAATAAAGAATAACTGGCTCTGTAGAAAACCTTGCTTTGAGGGAAATATGAGTAATAACCCAAATATAGTTTTTTTACAGAGGGAAATATTTTATTTCAATATTTTTCCTTTCTTCATCATAATACAATTCTCACTCATATTGAGTAATTGTATTT
>NZ_JAEELZ010000134.1 GCF_016282985.1 Methanosphaera sp. | reverse complement strand
ACTGAATGTGTGAATCAATTCGAGTGAAGCTGCAGCTTTTAATGCTTTTTCTGTTTCTCCACCTACTGCCTGACAGCTTAGTACTGTTAATGCAGGTCTGAATTTTTTTCCGCCTGCTTTAATTAAATGTGCTGAAGCATCTTTTAATTCATCTGGTTCAAGTGTGCTTAAAGCTTCTTCAATTTCTAAATCAACATCTGCTGAGTATGCTTTTAATATTTCCAATACATCCATTATAATCACCTATTAAATACTTGGGCTTGTCCATTTCTTAGTATGTGAACATCATTTCCTAATTTATATCCTTCTTCTTCTGCTAGTTCTACAAATGCTGCTAAATGACTTAAATCACCGTGTGATGGGATTAAGTGTTGTGGATTTAACATTCTTATGAAATCTCTTAAATCTTCCGGTCCGGCGTGACCTGATACGTGAACATTATTGTAGATTCTTGCTCCTTTTTCTTTGAGTCTTCTGTTTAATAAATCCCTGTTAGCAAGGTTTATTGGGTTAGGAATTGTAGTAGCTGAAAAGACTATATTGTCTCCCGGTTTGATTTCAAAGTTTGTTTTGTTGTTTGCTATTCTTGGAAGTAATGCATCAGGTTCTCCCTGGTGACCTGTTACAATTAACATGTATTTTGTTCTGTTTTCATTTGCTCTTGCCAATGCTTTGTTAATTGATTTTGAATTTCCGTAAATGCTTACGTTTCTTGGTAAGTTTAGAATTCCTAAAGATTCTGCTATTGAACAGTATCTTTCCATACTACGTCCAAGGATTAAAACTTTTCTTCTGCTTCTTTCAGCTATTTTAGTAATTGCCTGAATTCTTTCTATGTGACTTGAAAATGTTGTAACAATCAATCCTTTTCTTTCATCAAGAGGACCTTTAAGAACATCTTTAAGTAGATCTCGTGCAATTTTTTCGGAGTGTGTTTTACTTTCCTTAACTTCTTTGATGTTTGTAGTATCCATTATTGCTACTTTAACACCTTTTTTACCTATTTCACGGAATCTTCTGTAGTCAGGTGGTGGTGATACCATCTGATGGTTGTCAAATTTGAAGTCGTTTGCATATATTACTACACCTTCCGGTGTGTGAAGAGCTGCTGTGATTGTCTGTGGTATACTGTGTGTTGTTCTTACAAATTCAAGAGTTAAGTTTGGTGATATTTGTAATTTTTCTCCGGGATTTAAGATTTTCAAAGGATTATTTACTTTAAATTTACGTTCTCCTTTAATGGTTTTTTCTATTAATGCTATAGTATATGGTGTTGCAATAATAGGTGCTTCATATCTGTGTGCAAGTTTTGCTATTGCACCTATGTGGTCCAGGTGACCGTGTGTACATACTATTGCTCTTACTTTTCCATCCACTTCTCTCATAAGTGTATCGTCAGGAATTACTCCACGTTCTATTAAGTCTAAACTATGCATCCTTGATATATCCGTGTCTTCGTGTATATGAAGTCTATCAAGGTGTATTCCCATATCAAATATTACTACATCATCATTTACTTTTACAGCAGTCATGTTTTTTCCGATTTGTTCATATCCTCCGACCGCTATTACTTCTATAGTCAAGTTATATCCTCCTCGCGTATTTTTTTGTGTCAATATTTAGTTCTGTTAATATTTCTCTAGTTTTTCCAGTGATTATTAATCGCTTTTGTTTTAATTCTTCTATATTTGATGCTCCAACTAAAAACATTGCTGTTTTTAATTCTCTGGTGAATTGATTTATTTTTTCTTCAATTAATTCAGGACTTTCATAAGCATACTTTAAAAATGGTAATGCCATTCCCACACAATCTGCACCTAAACTAATAGCTTTTGCAGCTTCCAAACCATTTCTAATTCCACCAGATGATACAACAGGTAATGAAGTATTCTCTAGAACTTCAATGGTACTTACAGCTGTAGGAATACCCCAATCCCAGAATAAATTACCAAGATTTGGATCTTCTGCACGATATGTTTCTACAGCAGCCCAACTTGTTCCACCTACTCCCTGAATATCTATTGCATCTACACCAATATCCTCCAGGATTTTTGCATCCCTTCCATCTATTCCTGCACCGGTTTCTTTAGCTATTATAGGAATATTTGTTCCGGAACATATTTCTTTAATAGATTCAACATAGCCTTCTGCATTTATATCTCCCTCAGGTTGAATAATTTCCTGTAATGGATTTAAATGTATTGCCAATGCATCACAATCTAACATTTCAATTGCTTTTGGTGCGTATTCTACTTGCGGTGCTCCAATATTACCTATTATCATAGCCCTTCTAGCATAATCCCTAACAATTGTAAATGTATCTGTTAAGTCTTCATGAGTTATTCCAGCCCTTTGGCTGCCCACACCCATTGCAATTTTTGTATTTTCTGTAGCTATAGCAAGATTTTTATTAATTTCCTTACTTGCTTCATGTCCACCAGTTATTGCAGATATGATTAATGGTGAATCCAATCTTTTGCCAAGAAATTCTATTGATGTATCAATATCTTCAAAATTAACTTCAGGTAATGTTCTATGAACCAATTCTATGTCTTCAAAACCTGTTGTTCTGTTATGTTCAACATTGTTGTTTTTACATATTTCTAAATGAGCCAATTTCCTATCTGATATCACAACATGTTACCCCCTAATCGTTTGTTAAAATATTATTATTTGATTATTGTACCTTTAACTTCCTTTCCTGAAACAGCTGATTTAAGGTTACCTTCCTTTTCTGCATTAATAATCATTGATTCAATACCTTCATCGGCAAGTTCCAACAATTCCCTTATTTTACCTGCCATACCACCGGTTACATCAGCCTGATTTTCATTTTCAGTTAATGTCAGTTGAGTATCTTTTGTCACCACTTCTATTAACTTTGCATCAGGATTTGTTTTAGGATTATCTGTAAATATTCCATCCACATCTGAAGATAATATTACCTTATCAGCTTTCAATGCTTTTGCAAAATATGTAATGAGTTGATCCCCCGATATTATTGCAAATTTTATGTCTTTATTCAAATCAAGAACTGCATCACCATACAATACCGGTACAAATCCCTCATTAACATAGCGTTTTACAATGTTTGTATCACATACTGTAATCCTTTGATTTTCCGTAATTATAAAAGAGGACGGTTTTATACCTATTGCAGGTATTCCCTTCTCCTGTAATTTACTAACAACATAATAGTTAAGTAATTGCATTGAAGATTGAGTTAAACTTAAACCTTCAATCTTAAACAGGTTTTCCTGAGCATTTGTTATTTTTCCACCTATTCCATATTTCTTTGCCAGTATATGTCCAAATGATCCTGCACCGTGTACAATTACCATATCATCATTGTAGTTAGATACTTCTTCTGCAATCCTATTTAAATTTGTCTCATCAACGGTCGGTTCATTTGCATCTTTTATGGTTAATGCACTTCCACCTAGTTTTACTATCATCATAATAATACAGTCCTATTATTATTCTTGAATAATTTGTCCATAAACTCCTTCATCAGATTGTTCACATTTAAATGTAGGGTATTTGCTACTTAATTCTTCATATATCCGATTAATATTTTCCGGACAGTAAGCTATTATACAGCCTCCACCACCACTACCAGTTAATTTTGAACCTTTTGCTCCAAATTTTCTGGATAGGTAAACCATATCTGATAATTCAACAGTATTTACGCCAATTGAATCAAGTAATCCCTGATTCAAGTTCATTAAATCCCCTAATTCTTCGGAGTTTCCATTTTCCAGAGCATGTTTTGCATTTTTTGATATTTCCTGCATAGCATTAAAAATGTTTCCTACAATTTCAGGATATTTTACATATTTTTGTCTTACTGATTCTACCAATTGTCCCGTGTTTCCACTTAATTCACAGTTTGAAACTATTAATGGTAAATCCATATCAAAATTGATTCTTTGTAATTCAAATTCCTCATTAATATAGATTATTCCACCATATGTACTCATAGATGTATCAATAGGACTGGCAGCTCCCTGTATCTTAATTTCTATATCCCGTGCTTTAGTTGCAATCTCTTTTTTATCCATTTCAATATGATTAAACAAGGATAATGCTTTCATGCAACTAACAGTAACTGCTGCAGAAGAGCCCAATCCTGCTCCCAAATACATTTTTATGTCAACTGTTAAATCAAAACCAGTATCAAATTCAAATAAGTTTATAACTTCATAAATATAATCAGTAATCATTTTATTTTGACTATCTAATTCAAAAACAAGTTTTTTATTTACCAGTTCATGTTCCTTTGAATAATTAATTAATGGTACTTCTATTGTAACATTATTGTCTGATCTGGTTGTTAATTCCACATCAACTCCCCTGTTTATTGCAACGGCAATTGCTGGTTTATTATGTACAACAGAATGTTCTCCAAACAATATTACTTTTCCAGGTGCAAAAGCTTTGATTTTCATAATTATTCTCCTAGTTAGTCAAGGATTTATGTAAAAAAAATTAGTAAAAATAGAAAGTATATTAATTTCAGTAATAATCAGTATTACCTATAATCTACTTTTAGTTCTTAGGTAAATGGGTGTAATATTATCCATAGATATACTACCATAAGTTATTTACCCACTAATTCCAATACATTTGTCTAAAAAAGACAATTCCCCTAAAATGATTCTCAAGTATAAAAAAAATCCTTTTTTATACAGTTACCGATTGTAACAATATTTGATTAATTAATCAATTATTCTTATGAGAATCTGTTAATAATATATATTTAAATTATATTTAATATAGTTTACTAAAAAAGTTACAATAGATAAAAAAATTGAAATAAATTATCAATAATCAAAATTTATATTAAAAATTAAAACTAATAGATAATAAGATAGAAATAATTATTAAAATGTGATAATATGATTAGAAAATCTTGTGTTAGTGGAATGTTTTATGAAAATAATCCAAACTTTCTAAAGGAAGACATTGATAATTTATTTAATAAGATTCCTGAAAATAATGAAAAATATGAAAAAATTGTTGCAGGCATAGTTCCCCATGCAGGATATATTTACTCAGGTAAAACGGCATGCTACACATTTAACGAAATTAGAAAAAATGAATTACCTGATACATTTATTATTCTGGGACCCAACCATACAGGTTATGGAACTAAAATAGATGTGTGTGATTATCAAAAATGGGAAACACCACTTGGTTTAGTTGACGTACATCATGAATTTATTCAGGAATTATTAAATGTTGACAGTAACGTTTACATTGACAATAATGCACATGTTAGAGAGCATAGCATAGAAGTTGAATTGCCGTTTATACAATTCATATGTGAAGGTCATGATTTTAAAATTGTACCCATAGTTATTTCCCAGCAGATTCCCCAATTATGTGAAAATCTTGCTAAAAGTTTAGATGAAGTTATAAAAAAATTGAATAGAAATTGTATAATCATTGCAAGTACCGATTTAAATCATTATGATGACCAAGAAACTACAACATTTTTAGACAATAAAATAATAAAATCCGTTGAGTCAATGGACATGAATCAAATGGTAAAAGATATTATTGACTATGATATTACAATGTGTGGATATGGACCTGTTATAACTGCAACATTTTATTCAAAACTACAGAATGCTAACACATCAATCGTATTAAACCACACCACTAGTGGTGAGACATCAGGAGATTTTGAATCAGTAGTTGGATACATGTCGGGAATAATTTTCTAAAAATTCAAAGATAATCATCTTAAACAACCAATCGGTAAAACTTTCACACTATCTTCCCTTGTATAAGCATATTTAGTTCCAGTTACTACTGCTAAAAATTTATGTTCTTTCATACGTAATTTTTTTTCTTTAATATTTTTTTTAATTAATTCATTTAGTTTCAATAAATTTTTTGCACCACAATCAATATTATCCCTACCCAACTTAAATTCAATTAATGCATAATCACCATTTTTTAAATGAATTACACAATCAACTTCAAGATTATATTTATCATGATAATATGAAACTGTACCCCCTTCTTCATAAGTATAAATACTTAAATCCCGTATACATAATGTTTCAAATATAAATCCAAATGTTTTTAAATCATATAGCAATGCTTCCGGATCTAAATCTAAAGCTGCCACAGCTATTGAGGGATCAATAAATTCTCTTTTTGAACTTGAACGCATAGCAGAAGCTGATCGAATATTAGGATTCCATGCATCAACTTCATCTATAACAAATAATCTAGATAAAATATTAAGATAAGTTGTAAAGTATTTACAGCAAAATCTGGAAAATTTTCTTTAATATCTTTAATTATTGTCTTATTACTAGCAAGTGTTGATATATTTCTTGCATATGATTTTAAAAATTGTTTTACCTTTCTTGAATCCCTATTAATATTATCAATGGCTGAAACATCAACTTCACATATATTTTCCATATAATTTTCAACAACAAATAATTGTGCTTTAGTATTTTTTTTATTTAAAGATTCTGGCCATCCACCACGACAAGCAGCAAAAATTAATTCATCTAAAGATAAATTAGATTCAATACCATCAATATTCATTTCAGGATTTTTAAATAAATCAATTAATTTAATTTTTCCATTTGACTCCTTACTTTCATATAAACTCATAGGTTTCATTAATATCATATTAAATCTTCCAGTACCACTATGCATTATTTTAGATTCATCAATTACTGTTGAACCAGTTAATATATATAAACCATCACCCTCAGAATTATCTACACTTGTTCTAACAGCATCCAAATTACTGGAATATTCTGCCATTCATCAATTAATCGTGGTTTATCTCCATCCAGGAGTAACGATGGTTTAAAAGAAGATAATTCTTTATAAGAATTAAAAGTATCAGGATTTTGTAAATCCAATATACTGTTAGCATGTTGTTTTACAGTAGTAGTTTTACCACACCATTTAGGTCCAACTATTACAATTGCACCAATCATATCTAAACGTTCTTCTATAATGTTATCAAGATACCTTTTTAAATACTTTTTTGACATTCATTACATCTAAAAGATATTGATTATAAATTTCATTAATACATTTTTCCCAATTAATTAAAGATTAATATAATTTTACAAGATTGATCAATATTATAAACTTAAATATATCCTCCACAAATTATTTTATTTAAGAAATATAATCATATGAATAATGATTTAAAAATAGAAAAAGTGTTATATTAAAAAATAATTAATGTAATGTTAAGAAATTAGAAAAAAGAGCTAAATTTTTTAAAAAAAAAGGTTTATGATAAAAAAAAATAACCTAATAGAAGAAGATTAACTTCTTCTATGTTTCCTTGCTTATTTTAAAAAGTTATATTTTTAATTCGAAGTCAGTAGGTTCTAAATCGAATTCTTCATCACTGGACAAGATTCCTCTGTTTCTGAGAACTTGTCTAGCAAGTAACCAGTATACTAAAGCAATAGCTTTTCTACCTTTGTTGTTTACAGGTATAGCTACATCAACATTGGATAAAAGGTTTTCTGTATCACATAATGCTACTACAGGAATTCCGTTTTGTCTTGCTTCAATTACTGCTTGTGAGTCGCTTCTTGGGTCAGTTACAACTAATAATTTTGGTTCGATGAATTTTGAGTATCTTGGGTTTGTAAGTGTACCTGGGATGAATCTTCCAGGGATTGTTTTACAACCTGTTACTTCACCGAATTTTTTAACAGGTGCTTGACCGTATTGTCTTGTACTTACTACGAGTACGTCATCTGGGTCGTATTTTGATAATAATTTTGCAGCAATTAATATTTTATCGTTACTGCTTTTTACATCTAATACGTGAAGACCATCTGCTCTTACTCTGTAGATGTATTTTTCCATATCTTTTGTTTTTTGTTGAGTACCTATGTGTAAACCTGCTGCAAGGTACTTATCTAATGGTATTAATAATTCAGACATTTTATTACCTCTTAATTATATTTATTTTTTAATGATTTCCGTATTGTATTAATATATGAGACTAATTGCATTGTAACTGCATACTTCTTGACATGCCAAGCATCCACAACAAGCATCAATATTTTCAATGACCAGCTGATCATTTTTTATATCAAATACCTGCATTGGACATAAATCCAAACATTCCAAACAATTTAATGAGTTACACTTTTCATAGTCTATATTAATATCCATATTAAACTCCACTTATAAATCAGCCATTTTAGGATTTGGTAATTCTTCTTCAATTCTGACTAATTCATTAAGTTTTGCTATTCTTTCTCCACCAGCTGCTCCAGTTTTAATAATTGGTGCATTGAATGCTACTGCAATATGTGCAATTGTTTCATCAGTTGTTTCTCCAGATCTGTGAGATACTACTGGAACGTATTTATTTGCTTTAGCTAATTGGATAGAGTTGTAAGTATCAGTTAATGTACCTATTTGGTTTGGTTTAATAATTAAGGAATTTGCTGCTTTTGCTTCAATACCTTTTGCTAATATTTCAGGATTGGTTACAAATAGGTCATCCCCACAAATTAAACAATCTTTACCTGATTTAGCTGTTAATTCTGCAAATGCTTCAAAGTCATTTTCTTGAATTGGGTCTTCTACATAGAAGAATTTATAAGTATCTACTAAATCAGCGATGTAGTCAATTTGTTCTTCAACTGTTCTTGAAGTTCCTTCACGTTCATAGATGTATTTTTGTTCTGATTCATTCCAGAATTCACTTGATGCTACATCTAATCCTGGTCTAACTTCTACTCCTGTTTCATCTGTTATTTCTTCACAGGAAGATGTTTGAATTTCTAAAGCCTGTTCGTTGGTAAGGTTTGGAGCCCATCCTCCTTCGTCACCTTTACCTCCAGTAAATGTACTGTCGGTAGCTTGTATTTTTTCTTTGATTCTTCTGTGAACGTTAATGTTTGTTTCCATTGCTTCCATTATATTGGATGCACCTACAGGAATTACTAAGAATTCTTGAATATCCGGTGCGTTTGTACCTGCATGTGCTCCACCGTTAATCATATTTCCTAATGGGAAAGGAATTGATACAGGCATGATTCCGCCTAAGAATTTGTATAATGGTAAGTTGTAACTTGATGCTGCTGCTTTTGCTGTTGCCATTGATACTGCTACTGCAGTGTTTCCACCAATGGTTGAGAAGTTGTCGGTACCGTCAATTTCTTTAAGTACTGTGTCGATTTCTCTTAAATCTTCTGCTTCCATTCCTATAATTTCGGATGAAATTAAATCTTCAACTTCAGCTATTACTTGATCTACTCCACCTTCAGGGAATGATGCAACTTCGTTAACCCCTGTACTTGCTCCACTAGGTGCTGCAGCTCTACCGAATCCATTCCATGTTAAAACATCTGCTTCAACAGTTGGATTTCCTCTACTATCAATAATTTTTCTTAATCGTACGTCTTCAATTACACTATCCATAAAAAACACCTCTTTTTAAATGTAGAAATAGTTGTTCAATTAAAGGGCTATTTTTTTATTTCCTTCTAAGTGTATAAATAAGAAATTAAAATTTCATACTCAGGTATTAAAAATAAATAAAGAATTCTATTTATATTTATCTTTAACTACTGCATCTAATGGAAGAACTCCTTCCTCATATTCGCGTATTGCTATTTTAATTGTATCTTCATCAGGTTCAAATTCCACTAACGGTTTTGCTCCCATTGAAATTTGTAATGCCCGTGAACCAATTAATCTAGCTTTTTCAAATCTTGTATCTTTTCTAGATTGCATATTACTTAAATGCTCCTTTCTGGTATATATCCTATTCAACAACTTAACTAAAAATATCCAAATTACCTTGAAGGTAAAAAGGAGAGGAGTCCTCATTTAATCGAGTAAATACTCTATTATTAGCTCCTTATTTAGTTTAATAATATTCATTACCATACATCAACGTGTGATATGAACATTCTTCTACAACAATATTTTTTGATTCCAAGATCATCTAGAACATCGTTAGGATTTTCACCATTTTCTGTTCTTTCCTTAAATTCATCAAAACTTGCTGAAATAACTTTTCCACACGAAAAACATCTTACGAGTAACATAAGAATTTACCTGTAACTTTTTTGTTTTCTAGCTCTTGCACCTGGTCCACCGAATTTTTTAGATTCTGAACGACGTGGATCCCCTACTAACATTGTTCTGTCGTATTGAACATATCTGTCTTTAAGGTTCATGTCACCATAGTATTCTACTAAACCTTTAGCAATAACCATTCTAGCAGCTTCTGCTTGACCCATTACTCCTCCACCAATTACACGTACATTGATATCTACAGAATCTACTAAGTCTCCTGCTAATTCTAATGGTTCAAATATTTTTAATCTTGCTAATTCAGGACTGTATAATTCTACTGGTTTACGGTTAACTCTAACTTTTCCAGTTCCTTCTCTTACTGTACCTCTAGCAATAGCGGTTTTTCTTTTACCACTAGTGTGTACTACTTTACTCATATTTACACTACCTTTAATTTATTTAAAATTTAGCACCTAATAATTTAGAAATTGTACCTAATTCCATACTTTTTTGAATATTTCTAGGTTGTGCTTCTTTAATTTCCACTACTTCTTGTCCTTCTAATTCCTTAGGAACGCCTACATTAACTTTTAAGTTTTTGTATGCTGCTCTTCCGTGAGCTTTTCTATAAGGAATCATTCCTCTGACAGTTCTTCTGAAAATATCATCTGGTCTTCTTGGGTATTTAGGACCTAAGTCTCTAGGGTTAGAAATACTTGCTCTGTCTACTCTTTGTTTGTATCTAGCGTAGAGAAAATCTTTGTTACCAGAGATGATTATTTTTTCAGCATTAATTATGGTGATTTCTTCACCGTTTAAGAGTCTTTTACTGACTGTACTTGCAAGTCTTCCAAGTACTAATCCTTCTCCATCTATAATAGTTACCATTCAATCCACCTACTTTATGATTTTAACATTGGATCCTTTTGGATTTTCAGCCATTAATTCATCAATTGTTAGGCATTTTCCTCCAGCAGCAGTAATTTTACTTTCTGCTTCTTGTGAGAATTTAAATGCAGCTACAGTTACTTTTTTGGTTATGTTACCTTCACCTAAAACTTTTGTTGGTACAAGTACTGTATCATCGTCGTCAGAATATTTGTCTATATGGTAAACATTTACTTCTTTGTTTTTCCTATTAGCCCTTGAAAGCTCTTTAGCAACAGCCTTCCATATAGGAGCATCTTCTGCAGATGATTGTTTGGTGAGGGATTTGATTAAATCAATTGTGTTTGGGTTAGTTTTTGATAATTTCATTTTAATTATTCCTCCTCATTAACAAAGTTTATAATATTATCTGCTTTTTCTGATAGTATATCACAAGCTATTGTAAGAACTTCTAATGGTTCTAGTGATCCATCTGTTTCGATTTTAAATATGTATTTCCCTTCTTCGAAATCTATGGTTATTGCATTGTCATCTTTTTCAGATAATCTTTGACAAGTTCTACATGTAGAACAATTTTCAACATTGTTGTATGTTAATGCATCATCTTCAATTTGTAATACATTTCTTGGACATTCTTCCACATATTCCTCTAAATCAGTGACTTTATCGTTGTCAATGATAATTTTTGGATAATATTTGTATCCACATGTTGTAGTTGCTTGCCATTTTGCATGTTCTGATCCTAGACCAAGTTCTGCTATAGCTTCTAATTCAACTTCTTCGCCTTCTCGAAGTTCTACTATTGGTATTGTATCATAAACTGGTTTTATAGCTGGGTCGTCTGATTTTAGATCTTTTGAATATACTACTTTAGGACCTTTTTCTTTTAAAAGGAATGAAACGCTACAATTTGAACAATGATCTTCGCAATCACACTCAGATTTAAATACATATGAGCTTAAATCTGTTTTTATTGGTATTAATCCTAAACGGTGAGCTAAAACTTCATCAAACATTTTTGCATCGTTCTTGAAAATGTTAACATCTTCAATTGCTAGAGTAGGAATTTCTACAAGACATATTCTTCTTATTGTATTTATAAATGTATCATCTACACCATCAACTACAAATACAGCTCTTTCATCATCCTTTTCTCTAATTTCTATATTCATAATATGACCCTTTATAAAAAATACTTATACTCTTCTACCTCTTTTACCACCAGGTCTACCAGTACCATCGTGAGGGATAGGAGTTACATCTTCAATTTTACCAATTTTAATACCGGCTCTTGCTAATGCTCTGATTGTTGCTTGAGCACCTGGTCCAGGTGTTCTAGGACCATTTCCTCCAGAAGCTCGTACTTTAATATGGAGTCCAGCAATTCCTTTTTCTTTAATATCATCAGCTACTCTGTTTGCTGCTTCCATAGCTGCAAATGGTGATGATTCCTGTCTGTCAGAACGTACAACTTTTCCACCAGACCATTGTGTAATAGTTTCAGCACCAGTTATATCAGTTACTGTTATAATAGTGTTGTTAAATGATGAGTAAACGTGAGCTACACCCCATTTATCATTTTCTGCCATTTTATCACCTATAAATTATTTGTTAAGTAATTTAAACATCTTGTGTCTATTCATCGTCTTCTGGTTCTTCTTCTGCTGCAACTACTTCTTCTTCAGTGTTTTCTGGAGCTTCAATTTTGTGTGCAACTGGGGAACCTGGATAGAAGTCAATATTATCTTCATCAGCTACTTCAACTATGTGTCCTGGTGCATTGATTTTTTTACCGTTTAAGGTAATGTGACCATGTACAACGAATAATCTTGCTTCTTTAGCTGTTTGACTTAAACCTTTTTTGTGTACTAAACTTTGTAATCTTCTTCTTAAAACGTCTTCAACGTTTAAATCTAATACTTCTTCAAGTCTAGCGTTAGGTGATATGAAACCTAATCTTACAAGATGATTTAATAATTCAGTTTCTTCTTTTTGTCTTTCATCAACGTCCATACCTAAGATAATACGAGCATCTCTTCGGTATCTTTTAACTTTTGAGTCTGCTTTCCAGATTTCTTTTTTGTTTTTTAATCCGTATTTTGCAGCTAATCTGTTTTCTTCTTTAATACGTTCTGCATTCCATGGATGTGATGGAGTGTCATATTGTTTTCGTGGTTTTCTTGGATGTCCCATAATCAAATCTCCTTAATATTTATTTAAAAAAGTTTTTTTCACGTTTATCCTCTTGATCTACTTACACCAACAGATGAACCATGTCTAAATGTAGATTTAGTTCTTTGACCACGTACAGGAAGACCAACTTCGTGTCTTTTACCTTTGTAACTTCTAATCATTTTCATTCTGTTAAGGTCATCACGTAAAGTCATGTTTAAGTCAGATTCGATTAAGTGAGTAGTTTCACCAGTTTCGTAATCATTTCTTCTGTTTAAGAACCATTCAGGAATTCCAAATTCTTGAGGGTTTTCGAGTACTTCTTCGATTTTTTCTACAGATGCATCATCAATGTAACCGATTTGTTGTTCTTGATCTAAATCTGCAACTTTACATATAGCTATAGCAAAAGCTTTACCTATACCTTTAATTTCGGTTAAAGCTGATGCGATTGTTTTGTTTCCGTCTACGTCTTTACGAGTAATACGGACCATATGTCTAAATTCTTCTTCAGCCATTTGAATTCTCCTTTTTATTTTATAATAAATTAAAAACTAGATTAATCTAATGTGTGTGAAAAGTAATTTCTTTATAAGAAAAAATAAGCTTTGATTTTTTATAATTATTGTAAATATATCAAGAAAACAGTTATTTATCTAAATTAATCAATTCGGAATTAATCTAGTCAAAACAGTTACTGTTTTATTGTGATTAAAAATAATAAATAAATCGTTAAAAAAGTAGTAATTTTTTTTTAATGAAATTTTCAAGATATTATTTTAAAATAATTATAAACGCCGAGACTGGGATTTGAACCCAGGAGGGCGTCTGCCCACAAGATTTCCAGTCTTGCGCCTTACCAAGCTAGACTATCTCGGCATATCTGTTTGTTTATAATTATTTCAGATATACAATATTAAATAATAATATCTAAATTCTCGAATATAAATCTTCCCAAATAGTCCTTTTTCATTACCTATAGAAAAGATTAATATCCATACAGAGAGTTTACTCCCATGTAAATTCATTAAAATTACATAGCCAAAGCTAATCCATGTAAAACTTAAGAATAATATTATTAAAACAATAATAATATTTTAAATATCGACCTCGCCCATAATACGCATATTATAGGTTCTACAGTTAATAAAAAAATGTTTAATGCTATTTGAAGAATAATCATACCGAAAAAATATTTTTTATTATTTTTTCCCTATGCTATTACTTCCACATCTTAGGATATGTATTTGGTAGTATAAATACTTTTTGTATTTTGACTACTATTTTAGTATCCATAGATATTATGTCATTAGCATTATATAAACTTTGACCTAATGCAAGAAGTTCATCTTTAAGAGTCATAACTGCAACAGTATTATTCTCATGAATTTGACTATTTAATTTTACAATACCACTACTTGCAAGGCTTGCACCATGACATATTGCATCAACTGCTGAATCCTTAACGTATATCTTTTTAACATACTTTGTTGTGTACTCCATTGGTTGAATCAATTGTCTTAAATATTTTTCATCACCATCTTCCTTATAAAAATAATATGCATCAGTAACATCCTGAAGAGTGGTTAATGATTCATCTTCTTCAAAGGAACCTGCCATGGTTCTTCTAAGTTCAGCCATGTGTGCACCACAACCTAAAACTTCACCTATGTCATGACAATATTTTCGGATATACGTACCCGATTCACATTTTATTCTGAATAAAACATCCTGTTTATCCCGAATTTCAAGAAGTTTTATTTGATAAATATTACGAACACGTAATTCACGTTTAACGGCTGATTTAACTGGCGGTATCTGATAAATCTTACCTGTAAATTCATCAAGAACCTCAATTATACGTTCTTCATCTACAGGTTTATGTAATCTCATAAGACATACATATTCTTTAGGTGATAAAAGTAAAAATTGTAAACTTTTTGTAGCCGTATTCATAGCAACAGGGAGAACACCAGTTACCTTTGGATCAAGAGTACCCCCATGACCCGTTTTAGAAACGTGCATAATATTTTTTACCCAATTATCAACTTCATGACTAGTTGGACCGGACGGTTTATCTATATTGAAAATACCTTTGTTAATGTGTTCTTCAATACTTCTTTCAGAAGGTTTACAACCATAATCATAATCAGTATCTGCTTCTTGCTTATAATCGTAATCAGTCATTAAAATCAAATTCCATTTTATTGCTATTATAAAATATGTCAGTTAATGCTATTATTTTTTAGCACTAGATTTTTTGACATAACTATCTTTTTGTCATTGACATCATCTTAAGATTTCACTCTTTATGTAAACATTTATTATTGAATTTTAACTAGTTTTTGGCTCTGTAGAAAACCTTGCTTTTTTTAAAATGGTTATTTATGTCTAATTTTTTGTTACTTGTATTGCACTAACAGTACTTAAATTAATCTCATTAATATGACTTGATAAAAAATCATCTCTGAAAAATGATATATCGTTAATTTTAGTAAATAAATATAAAACCCACCAAAATAATTAAAAAACAGCAAATAAAAATGTGAAATAATTGATTTAAAAAAAGAGTTTATAATATGTTATAAAAATAACATATTATTTAATTTATTTATTGCATTGCTAAAATTACATCTTCAGCAGTAACTGTTTTTCTACCTGCATGTTTTGCAAGTTTTACAGCTTGTACTGCAATAACTTCTCCGTATTCTTCTAAAGCATTTGCAAGTTCAATTGCTGCATCATCACTTACTCTAGCTGCACCACTAGCTTTGATGATTCTTTTAACTGGTGCGATTGGTAATTCTGCCATAAATATCACTTTCTCCTATATATCAATGTTATTATTTTGTAATTAACATATATATAAACTTTGTTAGAAAAAAAGGATAAAAATAAGAAATCCTATTAAAAATTAAAGATAATATAGAAAAAATCATAGCTCTAATTAAATTTTTCTCAATTAAACAATAAAATAGTTGAAAATAATTATTTTGATAAATATTATAAAAAAAATTATAAATTATTTATAACAGTTTTACTTTTTAAAACATTTTCAAAATTGTTTAATTCTATAACACCATTATCAATTTTTTTAAGTAAATTTAAGTCCAATGTTCCTTCACCTAACGTAATATGTTGATCATGTAATCCATCATTATCATTCAAATGACAATAACTGATATTTTTCAAATTTAACATTTCAACAAGATTGTTGCAGGTATTTGCATGACCAGTATCTATAGTTAATTTACAACCAGTTTCATTCTGAATCATTTCTAATTCATCAACATTATTTGCTAAGAATGATTTTCTAACAGGCATGTTTTCGATAGATATTTCAACATTAGATTGATCCATTATTTCACCAATACTTTCAATAGCAAGATTTAATGCATACTTTCTTAATCTAGAATCGTTTCGACCAATTTTTCCGGGATGAACCGTGATTGTTTTTGCCCCAATTTTTTCAGCATATTTTGCACATTGTAACATCTGTTTAACACTTTCAGCCCGTATACCTCTATTTATACTAGCAATATTGATATCTACTGTAGCTGCATGGATTCTAACATCCAATCCACAATTTTTAAACTCTTCATTATCTTTTTCATAGAATATATCTTCTGCAAGTATTTCTATCATGTCAAATTCATGTTTTTTTGCTAAAGATATTATTTCTGAATTTGATTTCATAAATACTGAAAGAGTTGAAAAACCAATATTCATAAGAATCTCCTAAATTTTTACTAATAGGAAATATATATAAAGTTAATTATATTTATTTAGACAGTAGTTTTAAAAGTTTGATAATTCATCTGTTACAATTAGTATTAATACTAAAAAGAATAAAATCAAAAAAAATAGGAATGATATTATGACTCGTAAAAGTTTTAATGAGAAATTAAATGATTCAAAAGATATGCCAAAAATTATCACTTTAGATGATGAAAAAATCATTGAACTTTATGGTGGAAAAAATATGTTAATTGCACCACCATTAGAATACAATGATATTATGTCTAAAATTCCAGAAGGTAAAATTATCACTACTAAAGAAATTCGAACTTTTTTAGCTAAAAAATATGATGTCGATTTTACATGCCCTATGACGGCAGGAATATTTATCAGTTTATCTGCTCAAGCAAGTCATGAAAGAAAAGAAAATAAAATTCCTTTCTGGAGGACACTTAAAGCAGGAGGAGAATTAAATCCAAAATATCCTTTAGGAATTGAATATCAAAAAGAAATGCTTGAAAAAGAAGGACATAGTATATTTACAAAAGGTAGAAAAAACATCAGATATTTTGTAAATAATTATGAAGAAAAATTGTTTAATTTATAACAAAACCACAAAAAGAGATTTACTCATTTTTACGACCTCTTTTTGCCATATAATCTCTTCCTTTTTTGACACCATATCCTGCCATTACTCCACCAAGTAATAGATTTGTTCCGGAAAATAAACCTTTACCTTTCATAGCTCCGGAACCTGTTTTAAATAATTTTGAAATAACGCCATAATTATCTTCCAAATCTGAAGCTAAATCTATTGCATCTTTAATATTTTTACTATTATTTTTTTTACTTTTCTTATTGTTATTTTTAAGTGCAGCATTTCTTAGCTTATCATAGTTTTTACGTTTTTTATCATCAATTAATACTATATACGCTTCTTTAACTAATTTAAATTGACTTTCAGCATTAGCTCTATGATTTTTATCAGGATGATATTTAAGTGCTGCTTTTTTGTAAGCTTTCTTTATTGTTTTTTTATCTGCATATTGATTTATTCCCAAAATCTTATAATAGTCTCTGATATATTTTACCATAACTGCCACCAAATATTTTTTTTTTTAATTTTATAATACTAATAAACTATTTATCATCCACATATAGTAAATATATCTTAAGATTATTCTATATCCTTTATAAAATAATTAATTTATATTGAATATTTCTGTTTAATAGAATTAAAAGTACCACCTTAACTACTTTTTAAGAAAATCTTCTATTAATACTGAATATATACTAATGTCAGTGCCTATATCTTCTATTTCATCTTTATTAAACCATTTTGCTTTAAGTATTTCATTTCCGTCTACTTCAATCTCTCCAGAATCATATTCTGCTTTGAATGCACACATCAATGAATTTGGAAAAGGCCATGGTTGACTTCCCATATATTGAATATTTTTTACAGATATGCCCACTTCTTCTTTAACTTCTCTTTGAACAGCTTCTTCTATCGATTCTCCCATTTCAACAAATCCTGCAATTAATGCATAACGTACTGTTGTATTATAACTGTGTCTTGCCATTAATAATTTATCTCCATTATGAATAGCTATTATTACTGCCGGTTGTATTTTTCCATGAAAATTACTTCCACATTCAGGACATATAAATGACATGCTATTTTTTTTGATTACTGTTTTTGTACCACATCGTCCACAATATTGATTAAATTGATACCAGTCATTTATTAATACCCCTCTGGTAGCAATTTGATAAGTATCTTTATCTATTTCATAAACATCCCGTAAAGAAGTATACTCAACATCATCATCTACATTAACTACAAAACAATCTTGATTTTTATATGATCCTATAAATAAGTTGAAATTTACATTAAAATTTGATAAAAATGAATTGTCAACTAATGGAATTTTGTTGTCTTCCGTTAAAAATAGTTCACGTTTTTTGTTGAATATCAAATAGTATGAATTTTCTTCATTCATATAATCTTCTTTAAAATCAATACAATAATCAGAATATAGATATTTTTCTATCATAATAACTATTATTTAATCCATATTTATTGAAATTATCTAAAAAGAATTAAAAAAATATAAAATATTAAAAAAGATTATTTTTGAAAAAAACGACCTACAAATAAACAATACTTTAAAAAAACATCAATTTTTAAAGTAAAATAGATAAAACCTTTAAATAACAATTATTTTAATATTAAAGTAATATAGAACTTTATTTATTAAAAAAATAAGGTTCATTGATAATTATACTAAAAAATAATTATACACTAAAATTACACAAAATTCAAGGGGTTTTATTTTGTATTCAACAGAAGAAAAATACATTATTGCCACAGGATCACTTGCAACAGTAATTGTAGCATTTCTTTTAAATGCAGCACCTGTTGCACTGCCTTCAATTGCAAAATCTTTTGCAATGAATAACATATTACAAAATTGGGTTGACACCATATATTTACTATCAATTGCAGTTTTTTCAATTCCCTGTGGTAAAATATGTCAAAAATATGGTTTAAATAAAATATTAAAAGTGGGAATTATATTTTTCCTAATCGGAACTTTAGGTACTGCTTTATCATTAAATGCATCAATGTTACTACTGTTTAGAGTAGTGTTAGGTATTGGTTCAGCTTTACTGAATGTTTCATCCATTGCATTAATAGTCGAAGCTATGCCTAATGAAAAAAAAGGACCAGCTCTGGGAATAGCCGTTGCAGCAGTATACATAGGTATTGCATTATCACCAATATTAGGTGGAAGTTTGATTTTCAACTTCGGATGGCAGAGTCTTTTCATAGCGACCATTCCAGTAATTTTACTGAATTATTATTTATCAAATAAAATAAAAAAAGAATGGATTCATTATGACAATAATAAATTTGACATTAATGGAACTATATTATATAGTGTTGGAATTGTCTTATTCATATATGGATTTACAAGAATTCTTGAATTTACCGGCCAAATATTAACAATAATAGGAATAATTCTCTTAGTAATATTTGGAATATGGGAATTAAAAAGCAGTAACCCAATATTCGAAATGAAATTATTTAAAAATATAAGATTTGCAGCTGCTAACCTTGCTTGTTTATTCAGTTATTTTGCAACATTCATGATAACCTATGTTTATAATTATCATCTACAATATATAATGGGAATGAATTCACAAACAGCAGGATTATATCTGATTATTACACCAGCAATAATGGTATTGATGTCAATTTTATCAGGTTATTTAATTAAGAAAATCAAAGGAGAATATTTAACGGGAACAGGACTGATTATTTTAGCAGTAGCATTTATATTATTATGTACTCTTAGTAATACTACTCCTTTAGAAATAATACTTATTGCTATGACATTACATGGTATAGGATATGGTTTGTTTTCTTCACCAAATACTGTTCTAATTACTACAAGTGTTCCGGAAGAAGAAACATCCAAAGCATCGGCTTCATTATCTGCAATGCGATTAATAGGTCAAACTGTTAGTTTAGGTATATTTACTACAGTATTTGCTATAATTATGAGTAATGTGGTAATTGAACCAAAATATTATGCTTTATTAATAGAAAGTTGTCACAATATAAGTATTTTAGCAGTAATATTTGTAGTCATAGGTGCTATAATATCATTTTTAGGTCTTAAAGGAATTAAAGACTAAAAAAGATTAACCTCCAAAAACTATTTTTTTAAAAAAAAAGAAGTAAAAAAAGAAGGTTGAATAATTTAGTTATTCAACATTATATTATAAATACATCTTCTGAAGATCCTCCAGAACTGGATGAACCTCCTGAAGAACTACCTGAGGAACTACCAGAAGAACCACTAGATGAACTACTGGAAGAACTTGAAGAACTACTGGATGAACTACCAGAGGATGAACGTGAACTACTTGAAGAGGATCTTCTATTGCTAGAAGTGGATGTCCTAGTTGTTCCGGAAGAACCTGATGTATCTTTTGAAGATGATGATACTGTTTGTCCATTAGATGAATCATCACTTGTTGCTTCTGTATTACCCGTATTTGTGTCCTCAACTGTTGTATTGTTTGTTGTGTTATTTACTTCTAGAATAATATTTTCTGAATCTGTTTTATCACCAAATTTTATAAATGATGATGCTGCTACAACACAACCTATTAAAACAAGTGCAAGAATAACACCTAAAATCATTTTTTGAGCTTGTTCTCTCATTTTATTTATCACCTATATATGTTTCAATAAAGTTTTGTATTAACCATGATGATATACTAATATCTGATGAAAGTATATCTATTTCTTCTGGTTTAAACCATTTTGCATCAATTATTTCTTCACCATCAACATCAATTTCACCATTATCATAGTCGGCAGTAAAGCCTAACATTAATGAATTGGGAAATGGCCATGATTGACTTTTTTGGTAACGTAGATTTTTAATTTTAATACCTACTTCTTCTGAAACTTCTCTATAAACAGCTTCTTCAATAGATTCGCCTGGTTCAACAAATCCTGCAATTAAAGAATACCTGGATGTTTTATGATAACTATGTTTTGCCATCAATAAGGTTCCATTTTTATTAATAGCCACGATAATTGCTGGTGCAATACGCGGGTAATGCATCTGACCACATTCGGGACATATTAACATCATATCCTTTTTATCTAAAAGCGTTTTTGTTCCACAACCCCCACAATATCTGTGAGTTTTATACCAATCACGAATCAATACAGCTCTTGAAGCAATCTGATATTCATCATGACTAATTTCATATAATTCGAATAAATTATGAAAATTGTTTCCATTATTAGTATTTGCTACAACCACTTCTTTATCATTAAACTTTCCGATGTATAAAGTAAACTCTAAATCAAATTTTTTTAATTGATCTTTATTAAATATAGGAATCTTTTTTTCTTCAGTTAAATATAATTCCCTATTATTATTAAAGATAAAACAGTAAGTTTGAGAATGTACTTCGTAGTCTTCTGCAAAATCAATAGAATAATTTTCATAAATATTCTTTTCTATCATACAGTTAATTATGTTATTTATTATTTATATGAATATTGTATTTTTGAAAGATGTAATAAAAAAATATAAAAAAAAGAAAGAAAAAATTATCCTTCATTATAAATTAATCCTATTGAACGTGCAATAACTATTAATAAATAGGATTCAAGTACAACAGAGGAAATGATTTCTCCAACATATGGAATAAGAGTAACTATACCTGATACTAACCCTACAACGAATATTAAGATTAATAATAAAATTATAAATAATATATAATTTCCCCATCCAATGCTGCTGATTTTCTGAATAACATGTCTTATATCAATTGCTTCCAATATATTTTCCGTTTCTGCTAAACGTGCTTGAGCTATGATATTGAGTAATGCGAAAAAGACAAACAAGACAAATGCAAGAATTGCTACTATCGCTACACTAATAAATAATGCATTGGTTATATCTGCTGGTACTGTACTTAACATACTTGCAGCATTTGCAGTATCCGTTGTATTTAAAGCTAAAATAAATTTTTCTGTGTTTGAGTATACACCTGCAATGATTGATATAATAAATACTAATATTGCCGGAATTATATAATATACTGCATTAACAACCAAATTTTTCAATCCATCTATTAAATTTTTTACGGGATCAATAATTGGAATATTATTTTGACCATCAATAGTTGCTTTGATTATTGACAAATTAACTCCCATTAATAATAAGGCAACAAAAAATGTCAAAATAGCAAATATCATTCTGTAATCAGGATAAAATATTGATAATTGATCAAAAATACCTATTATTAAAGAAATTAGAGCAACCATTCCCCATCCTTTATGATCATTTAAAGGAAAATTAATTGCTTCTTTAATTATATCCAAAACATCCATGTTTTTTTTACCTCCATTATTATTTATATGAGTTACTACTTACTAGTCTACTCAATAATGATTATGTTAAATGATATATTTATTCTTATGATTTTTAGAATAGAAATATATAATTATATTTACAAAAATAAAAGTATCAAAAAAAGGAGGGAATATAAATGGAAATAAGTGATATCATTGAAGATTCATTTAAATATCCTATATCAGACTTCAAAAAATTATTAATATTGGGAATTCCATTTCTAGTTATAGGAATATTTGCTTTATTATTTATTTTTGAAAGTATTGGTATATCTGCATTATCTGATGTTTCAGAAGAGGCTATACTATCATCACCATTATTTTCAACATTTTTAATTACCACCCTATTATTTATAATCGTAACAATAATCTGTTCAATTATAATGAATGGTATCGGAATATCAGTAATTAAGGAAACTATTAAACCATCAGATTCGTTACCAAATATTGAACTTAAAACAAACCTTTTAAATGGTATAAAAAGTTTAATAGTATCATTTATTTACATAATAGTTCCTACAATAATATTTTTCATACTTGTAGGAATTGGAAGTGTTGCTTTAGGTGAAAATTCCGGAATTTTAGATATTATATTAATCTTATTATATATAATTGCAATAGTTATTGTAGGAATATTACTGACCGTAGCTATTTGTAGATTAGCAGAAACAAACAGTATCAGTGAAGCTCTAAATATTAGTAACATTATTGAAATTGGAAAAAAAATAGGTTTAATTAAAATATTTGCTACAATACTTATTTGTAATGTAATTTTAGGTATTATTTCATTAGTAGGCTCATTTATTAATATGATTCCAATTATAGGTTCAATTATTGTAATATATATTTTATACACTTATATGATACTTGTCACATACAGAGCATATGGTTTATTATATCGTGATATTACAGGAAATGATGTTTCTCAAACTGCATTCCAACAACCACTTACACCAATAGAAAATAATCAGACAGAAAACAATAATGAAATAAAAGATTTTAATCCTGTAGATAATAACGAAAACCAGGATATAAAAGAAAATACCATTCAAAATAATGATCAGCAATTCAATGATGATAAAAACATTGTTAAAAAATGTAAAAATTGCGGATCTGAAAATCCTAATTATGCAACGTTTTGTGTAAATTGTGGAAATGAATTATAAACATTTCCAATATTCTTTTTTTTATAAAAATTTATAATTAAATATATCTTAACTATTTTTAATTTCTTAAAAATTAAAAGGTCATTAAGGAAATGAAAATAATTGATTTAAAAAATAGATAATAAATGATTAATAACCATTTTAATTAAAGATAAAATTAAGTAAATTATCTGACAATTTTGTTACCAATCATAATAGCTTTATTAATCTGATCTTCTTTAGTATTTATGATAGCTTCCTTAGCATTACCTATCAATAACTCTACATCTTCAACATCAAAGCCAATACCTCTAAAAATATCAACAGTAGTCTCAAGGTTATGCTTA
Source organism: Methanosphaera sp. (assembly GCF_016282985.1). Lineage (GTDB taxonomy): Archaea > Methanobacteriota > Methanobacteria > Methanobacteriales > Methanobacteriaceae > Methanosphaera. The sequence continues at coordinate 1,303 of NZ_JAEELZ010000134.1, read as the reverse complement.
ATATATTCATACATAGGAGGATCAACAGCTGCCTGACTAGCTATTACAGAAAATTTTTTACCATGAACATTATAAGTATCAAGAGAATTCATTACAGCATAGAACCTGTCAATGAATATTTTTGCAAGACTTGAAACATTTCCCATATAAATCGGTGTAGCTATGATAATTCCATAAGCATCCTTAATCTCATTGTATATTTCTTGCATATCATCATCCAAAGAACATTCACCCTTATGTTCAACACAATAATCACAAGCTTGACAAGTTTTAATATTCATATTATTTAAATCAAAAATTTTAACATCAGCACCTTTAGACTCGGCAGTATCTAAAGCTTTCTCTAAAGCAATTTTAGAATTACTGTTCTCTCTTGGACTTGTATTTATTCCAATAATCTTCATATTAAATCACCAAAAACTAATATTTAATATGAAAGTTATAGTAAAAAAATTTTTTCAAAAAAAGATAAATTAAGGGGGTTAAAAAATAAGTAAGTGATAAAAAAGCTTTAAACTTATAAGTTTGCTAAAGCTTCTTTAACTGCTTCAATATCATCAGATACTTCTACAGTTTCATCCACTGGTTCTAAGTGTTTGATGTTACATCTTTTGTTTTTAACTTCGTTTCCTACAATTTCTACAAAGTTTTCATCAATAACATCTACAATAACACATTTTTTCCCAGATTCTCTTCCTGCGATTTTAACACATACTCTTCCTTTTTCTATTGCTGGCATTTATTTCACCTATTTATTTTTGTTCAATACATTTAGTTATAATATCTAACGTTGCTTGTTCATCAAAAGTACCAGTATTAATAATGAGATCATAAATTTCAAAATTATCGATATCAATATTATGAATTTCCTGGTATCTTTTCTTTTCACTAGCAGTACGTTCTTTAATTTCTCGAATAACCGTATCAATACTTTTATCTTCCCTATAACTTATGCGTTCAGCTCTAATGTCATCAGGAGTCATAAGCCAGATACGATAGTCAGCATCTACAAAAAATGCTGAAAGACGACCTTCAACAATCAAATCATCTGCTTCATTAGCGATGTCAGCTTGTCTCTTGTCTAAAGCTATATCAATTTCATCATTACCCTCAGCGAACTCGTTAAACTCTAGTACAGTCATATTATGTTCTTTAGCTAGTTGTCTAAAAACATCACCCGCTGAAATATAGGGGATATTAATATTCTCCGATAAATTTTTGGCTGCAGTTGATGTTCCAGTCCCTGCGAGTCCACCGATTGTAATAATCATAATGATCTTGCCTCTTCTTTTAATAATTGTTT
>NZ_JAEELZ010000133.1 GCF_016282985.1 Methanosphaera sp. | reverse complement strand
CTTATATGGCAATACAGTTAATATTAAAGGAACCATTACAATTAACAAGAGGAATACTATTTCAATACATATTACTGTAAAGGATTCTGTATTAAGTAAATTAATTATACCAAATACCCATAATATTGATAAAAATATGGGTAATACATACTTCGTTACAGCAATCCATTTTTTTCCTACTTTAATGTGTGAATATTTGTTGAGAACAGGCAATAATGTTTTAAGATCAATTAACCAAGCAAATATTATACTTTGAATGATTATAGTCAATATTACAATCAGATCATTTAAAAATGCATCTACAATACCAAGCAGATAATTTCCAGAAGCGGTCATGAAAACTAATGACAACAAGAATCCGAAGAAACATAATATTGTATTTGTTCTTTGTCTTGACAATTTAAATTTCGTTGAAATACCCAAACTTAATGGTTCTATAAATGCCAATATTGAAGTTATTCCTGCAAAGAAAACTGCCAGGAAAAATAATGGACCTATAATATATGCCATATCTCCCATTATATTAAATATTTCCGGGAAAACTACAAATAACAGTCCTGTTCCACTTGTTGCTATTTCATTTAATGCTATACCACTTTCATGAACCATGAAACCTAATATGCTAAATACTCCAAGTGCAGTGAATATTTCAAACACTGAATTTATAATTACTACCAGTACTACATTATCAATCAATTTGGTATTTTCAGGTAAATAACTGGCATATGTTACAATTATGGCCTGACCAATGGATAATGAAAAGACTGTTTGACCTAATGCAGCCAGCCATACATTAATATTCCATAGATAATTCCAGTCAGGATTCAGCAATTCCTTAATTCCCAGTCCCATACCATTTAATGTAAATGAATAAATAACTATAAGGGCAATCATTACAAACAATAAGGGCATTAAAATATTTACTACTTTAGAAAGTCCTTCATCCAAAGATTTATGAGAGATATACCATGTTAATACCCATATGAATGATGTTGCAATCAAAGTAGGCAATACAAAGGTGGTTAAACCGCTTAAATCATTTGTTCCTACAATAACATTTTCTACAAAGAAAGCATTTGGATTACTTGTCCATCCCTTAAAGAAACTTAAAACGAAATAGTATAAGTCCCATCCGACCAGTACAATATAATACGTTAATACTAGAAATATTATAAAGGATATCAGCCATCCAATTATTTCAAAATTCGGTCTTATTTTCTTTAAAATATTTGACAGGGAATCCTTATATTTTGCTCCAATCCCATATTCCAAAATCATAAATGGTACACCCATTATAAGTATTGAGACAACATATGGAATAAAGAATGCTCCACCACCATTGGAATATAAAACATAACTGAAACGCCATATATTACCCAAACCAATAACTGCACCAATCAAGGCCATTAGAAAAGAAAATGTATTTTTCCATTTATATTCGTTATTTTCTACATTATCTACGACAATACCACACCCCATAGATAAATTAATCCTAAAATTAACTAGTTTATAAAAAATTTGAAATAAAAAAACATTTTATTCAATAATAATTATTATATTGTAGACATTATTAAATATAATGATAATAAAATTAAAAATTATCGTAAAAAGAGCAATATAAATTAATAATAAAAGAAATAATTGATTAAAATCTTATTAATCTTAATCTTATCAAAATCTTTTATTCAAATTCTTCTTTCATTACATTTATTAAATCGTTGATAAATTTATTACGAGTAGTGTTATCTAATTCTAATAGAGATAAGTATGGATTTAAATCTTCAAGTTCAACCAGCAATAATCTTCCATCACTGGTTCTACAAGCATCAACTCTCTGAATACCATATTCAATAGTGTTCCATTCAATAAATTTCTTTGCAAATTCAAGATCTTCATCAGAACAAATGTATTTTTCCAGTTCCCATCGTTTATTTTTATCAGGTCCATAAAGTGCATATTCAAACTTATCATTAATAAAATAAAATGAAACTTCATATTCAAAATCTATTTTAGGCTGAATTAACATGTCCTTTAAATCACGTTCCAGTAATTCGTCTTTTGATAAAAATTCCATACCTATAGAATCTGCACCGTCTTTGGGTTTTATCACATATTCCTTGACGTCAGGTAACTTATTAAAATCTTGAATGTCATCTATTGTCGGAATAACGGGAAAACTATCATTGAACAAGTCTATTAAATATTGTTTTCCACACATGTCCGCTTTACCTGTAAACTCATTGAAAGTATTAAGATTGTTATCATTTACCCTTTTCTTAAATGAATTATAAACATCCTTAAAACCCAATACACTTCCTGTGTTTCTAAAGAGAATTAAATCTACATCGTCTTCAAAACTTATGGAGTTTTTGGGATGACATAACACCAAATCAAAATGCTCCTTAAGTATATTTGATAAAAACAGATCTTCTTTAAAATACTCTCTTCCCTTTGCTGAATAATACAAATCAGTCAAAAACAATATCTTCATCAAAAATCACCAATTTAATATACAACATCTTTTTCATTAGGCATTATTATACATGCCAGTATGTATAGTAAAATACCTGAACCTATAAAAAAGGTAAATACTACCCATAACAATCTGACAACTACTGGATCAACATCAAAATATTCTGCTAATCCTCCACAGACACCTGCAATCATCCTATTTTTTTCGGAACGATATAATTTTTTTTCTACCATATTAATCATCCTTATATTTTATTACATTATTTTATCAGATATCCTTTTATAATTTATTTCAATCATTATATTAATTTATTCTAATATTTAAATGTATTAATTCAATTATTATCTTAATATATATTATTATATAAATTATTTGTTAAAAATATTAATGGAATTTGTAACATTAAAAGTTTTTCAAATAAATAATTTTACAAATGATTCTTAAATATCTAATTTCCTTTTATTTGAATAATTTAAATATATTGGTAAATATAAATAACAGTGTTAAAAATATTTAAATAATAAAATTTTTTTCATTAAAAAAAAATATATAGGTGAATAAAATGGAAATAAATGAAATCATAATGGAAGCATTACACTATCCATTAAACCATATCCAATCATTAGCCATATATTTAATTTTAGGAATTGTATTTAGTTTAATTGCAATTTTTACCGGTGTTGCTGGAATGTTAACAGTATCTCAAACATCTGGTCCTGGAATTATTGTTACATTAATAGGAGTTCTCCTATGTTTAATCATCTATTTTATAGTTAGTGGTTACCAATTGGATATTATTAAATCAGGTATTAATAGAAGTAGTGATGCTCCTTCAGTAGATATCACAAGACAAACATTAAACGGAGTAAAATTATTCGTTGTACAGTTAGTTTACTTTATTGTACCAATTATAATTTCACTAGTTTGCGCATTAATACTCAACAGGACAATAACTGTTTTAATAGCATTTGTACTATTTGTTATATTTGGATTTGTTGAAACAATGGGTGAATGTAGATTAGCAAAAACAGAAGATTTAAACTTTGCTTTACAAATTTCAGATGCTATTGAAGATATAAAAAGAATTGGTTTTTCAAAAGTTCTAATTACAATTATTGCTGTTGGAGTTATATATGTAATAATTTCATATATTGTCAGTGCTGTATTTGGAATAATCAGTCAAGATTTAGCTGCAGTTGTTTCAACAATTGTTTCAGTTTACTTATTATTCTTTGAAAACAGAGCAACTGGTTTATTATACTCTGACTTATATTAAATGCTTATTAGCATTTAACTCATTCTTTTTTTTTAAAAAATTATAATTTTTTCAATATCTAAATTACTTTTTTTATAAAAAAATCTTATAGAATTAATCAATCTTATACATGCTTATTTTTATTAAACGATATCTCCTATAAAAGTATATGCTATTAAATTACATAACTAATAATATAAATAAAAGGAGGTTGATATAATTTTTCTATTAAAAATAAGATAGTTTACAAAAAGGCAATTTTATTTTCAATGCTTACAATTATCTTAATTTTAAGCTTATCAGTCACTTTTGCAGCTGATAATGATACAAATGATGTCACTATATCAGAAAGTAATCAACATAATCTGATTGGTGCAACCAACAATAGAAACAATGACAATAGCTTTACAAAACTTAGCAAGAACATTAATTCTTCAAGTAAAACTCTTGTTCTGAATAAAGACTACAAATATTCAGGTAATGAGAATAAAGATGGTATCATTGTTAAAAAGAATAATTATGTCATAGATGGTAAGGGTCATACCATAGATGCAAATGGTAAAGCCAGGATATTTGACATATATGGAACAATTATTGTTCTAAAAAATATGGTTTGACAAATGCAAATCATTATAGTGGAACTGCCATTTACATCAATCCAAAATCCGTTGTAACAACAATTAACGTAACATTTAAAAATTGTCAGACATCAGGTTCTGGAGTTGTATATGTAGAGACTTCAAAATATAACAGTTACCAGAACAAGTATCTTGATTGTAAAAGTAAATATAATGGAGTAATCAGTTCATATCAATCTGAAATAAATATTAAGAATAACTTTATGAAGTCCAGATACAAATTAGCTAATGGATTTATAACAGCTTTAGGGAACTCTATCATAAACGTTTCAGATTCAACATTCAGGGATACATCATCCAAATATAGTACGGCCATAATGGGTGATGATGAAGTAAATATAAAAAACACAAAATTCATTAACTTAAAAAGTGATTTGACAGGTGGAGCTGTAATACTTAAAAGCGTGTCAAGGAAATTTACTGTTAACAACTGTCTTTTCAACAACGTCACCTGTGAAAGAAATGGTGGAGCAATTTTTGTAGACATCAATGGTCTTGGCAGTTATAAAGGTTACTCTGAAATCATAAATTCAAACTTTACTAACTGTAAAGCAGGTTTCGGAGGTGCTATACTTCATTTGGGTGGAGCACTATATGTCAATAATTGTAGATTCCTGAATAATAAAGCAATATACGATGGTGGAGCAATTTATACTTCGTACACTGGATTAAATGTTAAAAATTCATTGTTTAAGAACAACAAGAATCTAATCTCAAATTATAATTTATGTAAACTATAAATAGTAAAAGATATATAATAATATGTGTGTTATAATTTTATTATTATTATGCGCATTTAAAATATTGTGTAGAAATATTTGTATTTCATTTGTAAAGTAAAAAATCATTTTTATCATTATTTTTTTTTATTGATAATATAGATCTAATCTATATAAGGGAAAGAGAAATACATTGAAATACCTATTTTTCAATTTTAGTATTTCTCTTTATTATTTTTTTTAAAGTATAATAATACTTTTTTTATTCAAATTATTATTATGATTTCTACAGAGCCATTGATTTAATAAATTCACTTTATTAAAGATTAAATTGATTAAAATATGAATTTAATTATTGTTTTATAAGTTTAATAATTTTTGTTAAAAAAAATTTCAGATATTATAAAAATAAATTTAAACCTATAGTGAATTATCTCTTTATAATGTTAATATTAAACATACAAATCACAAATTAATGAGAACTTAACAAAAAAATATAAACCATCATATCAAATCATTAATACATACAATATACACTAAACATAAATCTATAATAGATATAAATTTTCATTGAACTTTCTCAAGACACAAAAAAGTATCATACACTTGCCTAAATTGTTATAGTGAAATTGTTATAGAACCAAGATAAGTATCTGAAGTTATTTAATACATTGTAACAATACTTGAAGAATTTATCACAAAATAATTTTTAAATCATTTTTAAAAGCTTTATTATACTAAAGAAATTCATATGTTTAAATATATTTTTATTTATCAAATTTTATAAAATCTTATTTAATTATAAGGAATATTCAATAATCATTTCTTAATTAGTTATATTAAAATAATATAAATATTATGGATTAGATACATACCTATGTTAAATACTTTATATATAAAGAGGGAGGTGAAAATATGGCAAAGAATAAGTATTTATTAATGTTTTTAGCATTATTGATAATTCTTTTTTCTGTAAACTGTTCGTTTTCTGCTGATGCAAATGATACTGTTAAAAGTGTTTCAGATCAAACGGATAATAATATAAATAAAGATTTTACTGTTGAAATGGATGAAATTAAGGATACCAGTATTGAAAATGATTTAAAAATCTCAGGTAAAGTAATAGTTAATAACGAAACTGCAGTGCGAAGAAGACATATCGGCATTTATATTTACTCAAAACCTTATGGTGAAAACATATCTGATTTTGATACTGGAGCCCAGATTAATCTAGATAATAATAGAAAGTTTTCATTTACTTATAAGCCTAAATTTGCCGGACAATATGATATAAAAGTAGAATACTTTACTGCCCACAGTGAATCTTTCGCCAATCAATCTGTATATGTAGCACCAAAATCAACTGTTGTTACAATGGATTCTATAAAGAATATTGATTTGGATGAAAATATTACTTTACATGGACAGTTAACTGATGCTAAAGGAAATATTTTAAAATATACTAGTGTTGGAATATTAATAAGTGGAACACCTTATGGTGATAAAGAGAAAGTACAATACTCTAAAGAATATACCCGTACTGATGTAAACGGATTCTACACTTATACATATAAGCCATCTGTAGGTGGAAGTTTAGATGTATGTGTTTATTATCCAGGATATCATAATTACAGGTTTAATCGTACCGATTCACATATATGGGTAATGCCTAAAGGTACAAAAGTATCAGCAAATATAGAAAACCTTACTGACAATGAAATAGCAATATACGGAACATTAACTGATGTTAATGATAAACCATTAAGATATACTAGTATAGGAATATTATTCAACGGAAAAAATAAAACATATGTGAAAACTGACATGAATGGTAACTATAACATTACATACATACCTGTTGGTGGAAAAAATAATATAACCGTATACTATCCAGGTTATCATTATTACAGATTTAATGAAACTCAAGTTGAATTCAACATCATTAAACCAGAAGCAATAATAACTGTTAATCCGATAAAACCTCGTTATGTAGGTGATGATATAATAATTACTGGAAAAGTAACAGATGAACTGGGAAATCCAATATATAATCCACATCCTAATGCCGGAGGTGGAGGAGGATCTGTTGATAGTGTTGACTTTAATTTAATAGAGAATGATGCTGTAGTTGGAATTTTAGAAAGCCAGTATAACAATCATGGAAAAAGTTATTTTGCATATGAAACATTATATCAAGAAGACGGATCTTTTGAAATATGGTTTGATTATTATGCATACGAAATTATTGAAAGTGAAATAACCATGCCAATATATTATACAGGAAATGTCAATTACAGTCCTACAAATATAACAGTAACTTTCCCATATAAAGCACGTCCTAATTAACGGTAATTTATTAGTTACATACATATAAATTTATCAAATGTGAAAAATAAATTAACTCTTTTTTTATTTTTTTTTATCAATAATTATATTCATAGATATTATTAATCTTCTTATTTTATATTATCAGTAAAATTGAATTAATTATCTACTTTTTTAAAACATGAAAACTTAATAAAAATTTAATTAACTGATAATTTTATTTAATTATTTATAATGCTACAAATATATTATACAGTGTAAAAGATT
>NZ_JAEELZ010000132.1 GCF_016282985.1 Methanosphaera sp. | reverse complement strand
TGTTTTACTTTCCATAGATAAGGGGTATTGTTTGTTAATGAAAAACATCTGCTTGCCTGTGCCTGTCTGATGGTATTTAATTCATCGTAGAACAGGAATATGAATCTTACAAAGAGTGAAAATATCATTGCAAATTCATTTGGCATATGTAATCTTCTGAAAGCTTCTGCAATATCTTTCATTGGGGTAATATATGAGAATAAAACTATTGATGTTATACTTATAACTAATCTGGCCAATAACAGTTCTGCAAATTGTATTCCCTGTAATGTAATTTTTATTCCTAAAGGCAATGTGTATAATACGTCTCCTGGCTGGATAAATGGTTGGAATATTGCAATGAATAATCCGAAAGGGAGGATTAAAAGGACTCTCATCAGGGCATCCTTAACTGATATTCCGCTAAGATAAATTAGTAGTAGTAAATATGCTTCAAGTATGACAAAAACAATATAATTTGATGAAGTTACTGCAAATAAGATAATCAGAACCAGTACTATCAATTTTATTCTGCTGTCAACGTTATGCAGTATGCTGTCCTGATTTGACAAATACTCTTGTTGACGTAATTCGTTAATACTTACCATAATTTACCCCCTATTTTACTGTTTATAATTTATGTCAATAATAGTATTAAAAATCAATTAAAAAAGTAATAGAAAATTAATCAATAAAATATGATTTTTTAATCCAATTAAAATTAGTAATATATTTGAAAAAGAGGATGAGTTAAAATAATTTAATATTATTTAACATTCAACTCATCTTCAGAAAACTCTTCGGATTGTCTTGAAACTAAACCGGACATTTCTTTTTCTTTATCAGCATAGAAATCTGGGTCGTGAATCGGACAACATTTGAGTTTTGCATAAGGTGAATATAAATCAGTAATTTCACTTTCGTTAATGTCTCTGATTTCTTTTAATCTTCTAAGGATTGTCAATACGGTTCCATCTTCCATAAGTTTTCCAAGGAATCCGGGTCTGGTATTCTCTTTTTGCATTATAAGATAAACAATTTTTTGAATACTTAACAAGTCAAGTCTTTTAATTAATTCGTGATTGTTAATGTATTTCCAACCTTTATCTTCCCAATCCTTTTGGTTATCGAATGTTTTGTAAATGTTTTCCTGATATAGGTCATCCTTGAAGAAGTCAGCTTCGTCATCGTAGATTCTTTGACCGCCTTCAATTCTGATAAATTCATTGTCTGTATCTTCAAAGTATGGTAAGTATTCAAGGATAACATCCACATTTTCAATATTAGGGAATTTGAATATGTTACCGAATGATTTGTTAAGTCCCATCTGAAGTGTTTTGTAATCAAGTACTTTGATGTGTGATTTTTCGTCATTGAATAGTCTGTGATCCCATACTACAAGGATGTTTCTAATATCTTCTGTAGCTTTACATTTGTATTTGATTTGGTTATCGGTAATTCTTTCAATTTCTAATAACAGGTAACTTACACGTGTAAGGTTTTGAGCTTTAACAGAGTTGGTCATACGTAAACATATGTATGGATATTTTAGTAACGGTTTAAATTTGGCTGATAATTCTTCAGGTAAGTCATGGAAGAAAATTTGCATAACTGTTGTGTGTTCCATACTGTTTTCTTCTACTTGATAATAATATTCTGCTAATTCTGGTAAACCTGCTTTTTTAAATGTAATGGTACCTTTGGTTGTTTCAAGAACTTCCAAAGTATTGAGTAATACATATAACTCAAATATTTTATCGTTACTCATTCCAGGAAGGATTTCTTTAACTATACAGTTGTATAATTCCATTTTGCTTGGGAAAACAAACAGTTCATCAAATACTTCATATGATCTTGCAAGGTTAAATGATTCATCGGTTGCTTTACATGCAGTTTCTAACAGGTATATATCTATTATGTCAGGTGTTTCCACGTCTGCAAAAATGTCATCCTTTAATAATTCAGAAACTTTCTTTTTATTTTCTAGGATGTTTTTGTTAATAGCCTCTAATTGGAATGATGTAAAGTTTTTGTTTTTAATGTTTCCTATTTCAGCATCTTTAATGCTTTCAAACATATATTTTACAAGACCTACAACATCTGAATTTGGACTTTCTGTTAAGTCTTTGCCATCTAACAATGCTTTTAAGTCATCAAAGTTATTAATTAACTCTTGAGTTTCAGGAATTTTTAAGAAATAATCATATTTAAATCCTAATAATTCTGTTTCATTAATTTCAATGATTTTACTCATTATTTCTGCTTCATCTTTAAAAATTTTGGTGAATAAATAATGGTGTAATCTTGTGTCAACATAGTTAAACACGGTTTGTCTGTCATAATTACTCCATATTTCTTCAAATTCTTCTGCCATATATGGTTCTCCTAAAAATTTATTAAATTTAGAAATGTTTAAAAAATTTTCTATTAAAATTGTTTTATTTAATCTAATTATAGTTACTTTTATATTCAAAATCATATTTAAGATTTTATAATATATTTTTTAATCTGATTAAGAGTTTTTAAATATAATTGAAAAGAATTTTTAAATAATAAGTATAATAAAGAAAATAAGGTAGGGGTGTTTAAGAATTACTATTAAAGTAAATCTTTTGCAATTTCATGAGCTTCTTCACGTTTTGAATCAAGGTCTTCAAACATGTCGGTAAGTAATTCAACAGCACATTGTTTACAGTTACCACAAAGAATTTCACCGGATAAACATTTTTGTCTGACATTCTCTAATTTTTCATCATCTTCAACCAAATGATATACTAATAATTCATAGATTGAACATTGGTCTGGTTGTCCGCCCAATTCTTTCTGTTCTTTAAGGCTGTCACGGCCACCTGTTTTAGCACTCTTTACTTTTTTGGTAGCGTCCTTTATTGAATCAGTTAAATAAATGGCAGTTTTTGGTTTACTGCTGCTCATCTTTTCACCGGTTAATCCGGTCATAAAACGATGGAATGTTGCGGAAGGTTCAATAAATCCATATTCATCATTGAACTTTGCAGCCAAATCTCTTGTTAAACGTATATGTGGGTCCTGGTCGGGTCCTACAGGTACGATTACTGGTTTTGGTCCGCCATATTTCTCAAGTTGTGGATGCAATATGTCAGCCACCTGTAATAACGGTGTGTAAATATGGGCAACGTTGGTACTATTGTCAAATCCATAAATACTTCTCATCTGACTGAAGGTAACTTTTTTACCGATAAGATAAGCTAAATTTTTAACTTCTTCATTTTCTGATTGCAGGTACAAATGGAAATTGTCTTTTGTAACATCCAATCCCAATGCAATATAGTTTTCAATGTATTCTGTTAATGCCAATTCTCTTGATTCTTCTTTTGAAATTCCACGTGCAGCATAGGCTTCCATATCTGCAATGGAAAGATAGATATCCGAACCCTTTTTCTGATACCATTTCAACTGGTCAACAACCATTTTATGGCCTATGTGCATTCTACCACTGGGCATCATTCCAGTCATCGTAGCAAATTCCTTATTGTTTTTTAAAGAATCCGCAATTCTTTTATAATCTCTTTGACCGAATATAATTCCTCTGGTCATTAGTTTACTTGCATCCGGAATGTCTTCTAAAACATCCTTAAATGCTTTAATACCAAATTGTTCTGTAAGTTTTTCATAATCTATGATTGAAGAACCCCATGGATCTATCATGTCCATCATATCACTCCTTATAATATTTTTTTATGGTCTTGTCCATTCTACATTGTAATAGGTTATATCATACTCATCATCAACAACAGCAAGAAGTAGTGTTTTACGTACACCATGAGCTACTCTGACGTAACTGGAAAAATCTCTTACCTTGATTGACTGTTCTTCTGACAATATTTTCACTAAAAAGTTTGAATGCCCGTCTCCTGGTGCATGCCCTCTCTCGTATATTCTGAAATCGCTACCGTATTTAAAACCGGTTTTGACAATGTAACCTCTTATACGAAGATCTTTATAAACAAGGTAATGGGAAAAGATTTGTTTTTCCCTAATAATATTGGTCATATATTCTACACTAACTATTCCATTGTCATCATCATAAATTTCTATTTTATCTTTTTCAAGTAAATATAATGCTTCAATAAATGATAATTCCAATCCTGAATCTGTTAAGTTACCATAATATCGTTTATTATATAAATTATGTGCATGTTCATGTTTAACAATTACCCTGTCATCTTTCAATTCTGAATACATTAAATAATACACTCCCTATAAAATGTTAATTTTCTTCAAGTAGTCAATACTCTTCAATATTTGATGTGGAGTATAAACTTCAATAACACAAATATCATCGTATTTATTTTTCTTTAGAATTTCAAATAATCTTTTAAAGTCAATGTTGTGTGTTCCAAGAGCATCATGCATATCATAAGAACCGTCATTGTCACTAAGGTGTATGTGGTGGATGTCTTTGCTCTTTAACATTTCATCAACAGTAAATCCATTGTTGTGTCCATGACCAACATCCAAGGTTATTCCCGAATGAATCTCATTTGCAACATCTTCATATAATGCTTCAATGTTGGTGTATAATAATCTCTCCAGTAATGGCATATTTTCTACACACATCATGACTCCATACTCTTCTGCCTGTGATTGCAGGTATTTCAATGATTCAATGTTGTATTTAAGAATTTTATCTGTAAACTTCAAGGCCATTACAGGTATTGAACCGGGATGAACAGTTACTCTTTTAGCATCTAATTCATTTGCTATTTTAAACGATGAAATCATCTCTTCAATGGAGGCTTCCCTGATTTTATCGATATGTGATGAAATATTTATATCAGACATTGGGGCATGAACGCTAATTCCAAAATCATAATTTGATAAGTCATCTGATGTCACGTGCTTATAGGGATATTCTGTGATAATTTCAAGATATTTTAGCCTGTTTTTATCTACAAATTCCAATATATTTTCCATCTTTGCAGGATACATTCCTAATGTTGAAACACTAATTTTCATGTTATCACTATCTTAGAATAATTCTTCATTTCTTAAACGAGCATAAACTGGTTCATCCTTTTTCATGGCTTTTATAATTATTTCAGCCATTTCAATATCTTTTTTAAGTCTAATATTGGCTTTTTTACCCACTGTTGCCGTAAATAAATATTCATCTTCAACAATAATGTCATAACTTGAACCAATATCCTCTTTCAAAAAGTTTAATGATAAATAATTACCTGATACGTTAACATTTATAGGAATTTTATTGTCTATCTCTTTAATATCCAAAGTACTTACTTCTATGCTTATACCTGCACGTTCCTCTATCTGTGCAATGGTTCTACCATTTTTACCGATAACGGCACCGGTGTGGTCTTCATCAATTTCCAATAGCGCTCTGTTTTGGGATATTAATGATACTTCCATAATTGCATTAGGTGCAACACGATTAACTTCTTTTCTTATGACTTTTTCCACAATCTTACTTACGGGACTTTTTTCTTCCTCTTTATCCTCATTGTTTCTGGTTTTATTCACGTCCATTACAATGGTTTGTTCACCATAAGTGTAAATTTCGTAGAATAGTTCACCACTTTCAAAGTCTTTGATTTCAATAACTGGTCTTGCAAGATCCGCTTCTAACATTCCACTAGGAACTTTAACTGTTAGTTCAATAGAGTAAACAGTGTCAATCTCACCATTTTTAATATAAATGGCTGTATCAATAACTGATGGAATAACACCTAATTCAAGTCTTCCAAGGAATCTTTGAACTGCATCAATTGCTCTGGTTGCATGAACTACTCCTATCATTCCCACACCAGCCAATCTCATATCCGAATATATTTCAAAGTCTCTGGTTTTTCTTACTTCATCAAAGATTGTGTAGTCAGGTCTAACGAGTAATAATATGTCAGCAGTGTTTTCCATATCTCCTTCCAGTGGAGCATATTGGGTAATGTTGTCATCCAGGTTTAAGTCTCTTGGCGATTCCATTGTTTTTACAAGCTGTTCCAAATCATAGTAATAATATTCTGCAAGTGCTTGAGCAAATGTTGATTTACCGGCACCGGGAGAACCTGCAACGAGTATACCCTTAGCTTGGTTTGATAATCTTTCAAGTAATTTGTCGGATACGTTATAATCGTCAAGATCTAACTTGTTAACAGGTTTTATTGCAGTAATTTCAAATCCATCGGAAAATGGTGGTTTTGCTATTGTTACCCTTAAATCACCAAATTGAATTACTTTCGCACCATGTTTGTCTATTTCAATAAAACAGTCATGTCTAAGTTTTGCCTGTTCTATAACTTCTTTGGCAATTCTGTCCAGATCTTTATATCGTAGTGGAACATAATCTATTTCAACCAGTTCCACTTTTCCTGGTGTTCCACGTTTTCCGATAGGTGTTGTATTTTCCCTTAAATGTACTGATGACATATTTTCCAGGAAGTAACTTTCCAGTTCAGTTTTGTCCAGTTGTATGGGTCCTTCCTTTTGGTAGAAATATGTTTCAATACCCTGTGCCTGTGCTATATCATTCTGTAGTTTATCGCTGGTCAGTAGGATTGCGTTATGTTTTCTTGCAATATCCCTTATCATAGCATCTATTTCTCCACCACCGGCAATGGATATTTCATCCAGTTGTGGTCGTCTTCCTACAAAACTGATTGTTATTTTACCTTCATCGCTTAGTTTTCTAAGATTTTTTATCTCATCAATACCAAGATAACCCAGGTCTTTTCTTCTATTTGCATGATTTTCTATTTCTGACAGTACGGCTTCAGGTATTAATACTTCGGCATTTTCATATTCCTCTTGAACTAATGGGCATACCATCTGATCAATTAATATGCTCGTATCTGGTACTAGTTTAGTCAAATTGGCACCTCCTTATTCTTTGTATATTTCATCGGGATTGAATACTTGTTTACCAATATCTTCAAGTTCTCTCCCATCTTCTGAGAGCTTCTGATAAAAACAGGAGTAATGTCCTGTATGACAGGCTCCTCCAATCTGTTCTATTCTGAAGATTACTGCATCTTTATCGCAGTCAAAAAGTATTTCTTTAACGCTTTGGATGTGTCCTGATTCTTCACCTTTAAACCAAATAGCATCACGACTGGTGCTGTAATAATGAGCTTTTTTAGTTTCCATAGTTTTATTGAAAGCTTCCTCATCAATGAATGCCAGCATCAATATTTCATTTGTTTTATAGTCCTGTGCTATTGCGGTTGCAAGTTTTTTTCCGTTTATCTCATGTCTGAAGTTAGGTTTAATCATTTTAGTTACCTGCTTAATTGGATAATTTTTCTATAGCTTCAGATAATGAAATAGTAACTTGTTCTCCACTATCCATATCTTTAAGTGTCACATTATTTTCTTCAACTTCGCTTTGACCAATCATAATAACGTTGTTGATATTGTTATTATTTGCATATGATAAATTTTTCTTAAGCTTTTTACCCTTAAGGTCAATATCAGTTATTATATTATTGGCTCTAAGAGTTTGGGCAACTTTAATAGCATCAATTTTGAAGTCTTTTTTAACCGGTACTACCAGAACTTTTTGGGAGTCACTTGTAGGTGTTTCTATATTTTGTCTGTGATAAGCTTCCATAATACGGTCAAATCCAAAAGCAAAACCTGTGGATTCAACTTCTTCAGAATCAAACAGTGCTGTCAGATTATAGGTTCCTCCACCAGTTATTTGTTTTTCAGCACCGAGATCTGGAACGTATATTTCAAACACGATGCCTGTATAGTAGTCAAGTCCACGGGCAATTGATAGTTTAACATTATAATCTTCAAATCCGAAGGCTTCAATAACTTCTAATGTATCACTAAGTTGACAAACTGCTTCATAACTGTCTTCAATATCTTTAACAACATCTTTTAATGATTCTAAATCGCTGCGTGTACCGTTTACACTGATGATTTTGTTGATAATTTCTTTGTATTCCTGTGAAATTGAGCATTCATCCAATATTTTTTCAAGTAATTCATAGTCTTCCTTATCAATACTTGCAATGATTCTTGTAGTGTCTTCGGGAGTTACATTTAAGTGGTTAAGTACTCCTTTAATAATTCCCAGGTGGCCGATTGCCACTTCATAATTTTTTATTCCCACTTTGGTTAACGCTTCATTAGCCATTGCAATTATTTCTGCTTCATTATATACTGGTGTACCACCAATAACTTCTATACCGAACTGCCAGAATTGTCTGAAACGTCCTGCTTGTGGTCTTTCATACCTGAAACAACTGCCAAAATAGTACATTTTTAAAGGTTTTGCTGCTTTTTGTAGGTTATTGTTATATAATCTTGACACACTTGCAGTTAATTCAGGTCTTAATGCAAGGTCTCTTCCACCTTTATCCTGGAAGTGATATATTTCTTCTTTAATTCCTTCTCCACTTTTTGTAGTAAAAAGTTCTAAATCTTCAAAAATAGGGGTTTTAATTTCCTTAAATCCATAGTTTTCTACAACACTTCTAATGGTGTTTTCAACATATTTTCTTTCTTCCATATCCTCGAATAGGAAGTCTCTTGTTCCTCTTGGTTTATTAAATTCCATATTATAACAACTCTAACTAAATATAATAATTTTTTAAATTATTATTCCTCTTCTATTATCCAAT
>NZ_JAEELZ010000131.1 GCF_016282985.1 Methanosphaera sp. | reverse complement strand
GTTTCAAAGCTATTTAATTTAATCATACTATGATTCATATTTGCTTCAAATGCATATGAATTAAGACCGGATACTTCGACTATATTATTTTCAACAGTTAAATTTTCTGCATCATTTACTAATATTCCAGATGTGGTTTCGGCACTGTTATTAATTATTAAATTTGATATTGTAGAACCGGATCCTGATGGTGTAACACGAACTGTACAATTGTATAGATATGCATTATTATTTAAACTAGTCAATGTGATAGATTTATCCACTGAAAAATCAACATCATTAAACGTTCCTTTTAGGTTTAATATATCACCATTACGTATAAAATCCGTAGTTTTAATTATGCCTTCCCCTTCATCATACTGGAAGAAATTTTCATAATTACTACTAGTTACTGTAAGTGTAGTAGCTTGTTTAACCGACCTGTTTTCATTATTTATCTCGTTTTTTTCAATAGTTTTTTGATTAGTAATTTTAGTACTATTTTCAGCAATAGTATCCCCAATTACATTTGTTTCAGTAATTGTATCAGGTTCAACATCTGCAGATTGAGAACTATCAAATCCATCCTCTGCGGCAGATATCGTACCTAAAGAAAATACTAATAAAACTATAGTGAATAACAAGAATTTACTTATTTTTTTCATTTTATCCACCTGTTTAGATAAAAGTAATATTTTATGTTTTAAAATTAATTAAATTAATATCGTTAATTATATATTTGTTCATTTAGTAATTAAATATTTTATAAAAATTGAAAATAAGTAAATAATTATTGTATAGCTTAAAAAAATTGATTTAATTAACCAAATTATCAAAAAAGAAAATAATTTATTTTAAACCTTTCAAATAAAAATATTTGATAAAATTTCTTGAAATAATAATATGTATTGATTTAAAAGAATTATAAAAATAAAAAAATTGATTAAAAAAAGATAAAAAATAAAAGAATTAAATCACACAGCCCGCATATACTGTTTTCCTGTCTTAGGATCAGTATAAACTATCCCAGTTCTAGCATAACCTGAACTAGATGATTCGATATCTTCCATTTGTTGAGTTATTTCCTGTCCTTGTTCAATTTCAACATCTTCCAACTGTTGACTTTGTTGCTGATTTTCTGAAATCTGTTGCATACCTGTAGACATTACTGCAAATATAAGAAAACCTACTGCCAACACCAACATTAAATCAGTCATGTTGGTAATTGAAGACATTGGATCCAAATCTTCAGCAGAATCTTTTAACCTACTGCGTCTTAGTGACATTATAATCAACCTCTAATATAGCTTCAGCAAAATCATATAACATTTCCATCTCTTGATTATACCAATCTCTGCGTATTTTAGCTATTACAAAACAGATTGTACCTGCAGCTAACCCTGCTGTTGTTGTGTTAAATGCTGTTGTTAGGTTTGTTGTTAATGTTACCATATCACCAGCACCTAAAGCTGCTAATCCCGGACCCATAGGGATAATAGTACCTAACAATCCACAACCAGATCCTACTTTAGAAACAATATCAACTTTAGTCAAGGATCCTAACATTTTAGCTTCCTGAGTTTCTAATAGATTCCTAGCTAATACTTCTCTCATGTTTTTATTATAAACTGATTGATCAAAAGAAGCAATTGAATCCAATACTTCTTTATCATACTTGTTTAATTTTGTATTGTATATCACTTGATTAACTTCATCCTGAGAGTTACATTCTAGAATTTTTTTAATGATTTCTTCTTTTTCTTCACCAGAAATTTTCTTTCTACCGGTATATTCTGCAAGGATTGAACCTATTTCAATTATTGCAAATATAATAAAAATTATAAGCAAAATCATTACCGGCAGTAACAAACTTTGTGCTATAACATTAAGTGCGCCCGAAAGAATATCCCCACCTGGTATTGTTGTAGCCATTTATTTACCTCCACTTAATTATTTAATAAGAAACTTCTTTTTTTAGCTAGAATCGCACCAACTATAACCATTCCGATCATTAAAGCTATTATCTCCCAAAATTGGTTAGAAATATTAATAGGAATTGCTGAACCAACAACCAATAATGAAATGTTTGGTAATATCATCAAACATAGAACAAAATATATTCCAATAAATATCATGAAATTTCCTAACACTACAGGATATGGCTTATTAACTTTTTTCACTATTCCGAATGACAGTAAATATGTAATTCCCATAACAATTACTAAAGCTATTGCTGTAAATGAACCAAGAGTTACTGAAGATATTCCGGCTACGGGTGCAACTAATATCACTGATGCCAATATAGCTCCAAAACAACAAGGACATGGTGCAACTACTGCCATACATGTTGCAGACCCTACATCTTTCTCTGTAACATTATAATCATATATGGTTTTAAATCCGGTTATAACAATTATCAATGCAATTACTGCGAAAATAGCGCCACTGTATCCATAAACTATGTCATAAACTTGTTGTGAATATGGTTGACATATATATGACAATAATATTAAACCTACAGCATAACCTACTAGAATCCATCCGACTTTTTTTCTTTGAATACCGGAAAATCCTAGGGCCAAACCAATTTTTACTCCGAAAACGAGTACTGCTGCCAATATCCCGTATTGCCAAAATTGTTCAAGCATGCGAAGCTCCCCCCTAAATTTTTTTTAAATATAAATTAAGTCATGTTAATATAATCACCATAATTATTGAACTTAATTAAAAATATTTTTATTGTTTATTATTTATTAAAATTATTATAATTTTAAAGAGAGTAATTTATATTTTTTTATTAGTTTTCATTTATTTTATTGATTAAAAAAACATTTATTTTAAATAATTAGATTTAGATAATAAATATCATGGATAAAAAATTTAAAAAAAATAAAAAAACAAATTTAATCCGTTAATTAAGTTAGAGGAGGGACTATTATTAGGAAAAAAATCAATAAAATATTATTATTGTTCGTAGCATTATCATTCATACTTTTGATTATTAGTACTTCATCAGCTACAGAAAACAACATTACAACTGAAAATCACGAACAAACAGAATTTGACAAATACCAAGAAACACTAGAACAAAATAATATTGAAAATAAAGAAATCAGTTACAATACCATCACCAAACAAAAAACAGATAATGTTAAAGAAAGTGACGGAAATGATGCGGATACTGATAAAATAGATACACAAGTCAGTATTGATTCTTTAAATGTGGGAAAATATAATGAAAATGTAACTATTAGTGGTAAATTCACTGAAATTAACGGAAAGACAATATCCAACAGTAATGTGAAAATCATTATTAATGGAAAAAAATATTTCTCAAGAACCGACACTACCGGAACATACAACTTCACAAACAAAATTACGGCGGTAGGAACCAACAACCTAACTGTAGGATACAGCGGAAACATAAAATACAACCCATACGAAACAAACACAACATTCAACGTAGAAAAACAAGACGTAATAGTAACACACAACCAAATAGAAGACACACTATACAAAAACAACATAACAATAACAGGAAAATTCACTGATGCAAATGAAAAAATAATAACAAACAGTAACGTAAAGATTATAATCAATGGCATCAAATACTATGCAAAAACAGACGCTACCGGAACATACAACTTCACATACGAAACAAACACACTAGGAACCAACAACGTAACAATAGGATACAGCGGAAACGACAAATACAACCCATACAAAACAAACACAACATTCAACGTAGAAAAACAAAACGTAATAGTAACACACAACCAAATAGAAGACACACTATACAAAAACAACATAACAATAACAGGAAAATTCACTGATGCAAATGAAAAAAT
>NZ_JAEELZ010000130.1 GCF_016282985.1 Methanosphaera sp. | reverse complement strand
TACACCAAATAATAAAATATTAAATATGGATAATAAATTATTACTTATTGTATAGTTAATAATTATTTGATAATAGTATTTAAATATTTTGATAAAAAGTATTACTTTTCACACTTTATTCATATGATTTCTACAGAGCCTTAAAAATAAAAAATAATTACAAAGGTGGTGGAATAGTTATGTCATTGAATTTAAAAGATATTTTCGATAAAAACTATTTAAAAGGTTATTTTCACAGAAACAAAAAAATATTCCTGGTAAGCATACTTCTGTTTATTATTTTAGGCTCCATTGGAACTCTAACTAATTCTGATACAATGGGTATAGAATTTCATAAGAGTTTAGAAGGAGACATGCAAAAGAATGTTGATTCGGAATCAGATTATGAGACTTCATTTATAGGATTTCTGGCATTGTTCATTCATAACTTTATCAATGATTTTTCAAGTATCATTGGAGGTTTATTCTTATTTATTCCAACGTTATACATTTCATTTATCAATGCAACAAATATGATAACATTATTTGTTAAAGTAGATCCGTTATTGATTCTGGTGGCAGTGATGCCTCATGGAATATTTGAAATACCATCAAGTATATTTGCAATGGCTGGTGGTTTGATGTTGTTTATCACAGAAATTAATGTGATTAAAGCAATATTTACAAGAAACAGTGTAAAGGAAGCTATAAATGATTCGGATAAATTGATTAAGGATGCAATTATAAGTACAATAATTGTATTCATATTGTTGGTTATTGCAGCATTTATAGAAATATTCATTACACCTTTATTGATGAATATGGTTTAATTCATCTTATTTTTTTTATTTTTTCATGATATTTACATAAACACATGTATATGTACTTAAAAAGTTTATGATTTTAATTATAATTCTTCATTATTTTATAAGGAAATATTCATATAATTTAATGAAATAAAAAACTTTTATTGTTACTGAGTATCCCTTTTTATTATTCTGTATTATAATATTATTTCATTCAAACAAAATTTCTAAAATTAAACATTTCATTAATCTCATATACCTAAAAAGATAAGTTAATCCTTGAAGAAAAATAACATTAACTATGGATTTTGGTGAAAATATGAAAACCTGTAGACTGGAAGTACTTGATGATTCCTATAAAGAAAAAGCAAAGAAGAAAAAATCAAAATCTCTTCCCAAAATAATTTCAATCGCACTTTTTATACTTTTAATTATACTGATTATATTGAAAATATCATTACATTAATCTTGAAGACTAAGGAAAATAAAATTTGTTTGTAAAATTTCTTCAGCAACGATAGAAAAACAGATTGAAGGTATGGATAACTGATTAATATACCATATTCTGTTTTGATGAAATTTTTAACATCCAATAAAAAAAATGTTATCAAATTATATATCCTAATATAATTCTTCCATATCATATCCAAAAATTTTATTCGTGCTTTGATTACATGCAAATGCTATCTTGTAATTATCCACATCAAATAAATTAAATTTAATATTATTTTTATCATTTTTAAGTCTTATATCATTATTATCTATGATTATTTCAAAGGAATCTAATTTTAGATGAAATCCCAGTCCTGTGTACTTCATGTAACTTTCTTTAAGAACCCAGTAGTTAAAAAATTCATTTGAAGAATTATCTGATTCAATTATTCTCCTGTATTCACTGTTAAAGAAGTATAATTTGGCAATGTTTAAATCAATTTCCGGATCATTGTATTCTATGTCTACTCCAACAGGTGTATCAGCTATTGCACATGCAACATATTTGCCGCTGTGTGATACGTTAAAATGGATATCTGAATGATTGCTAATGTATGCCTTACCATATTTTTCAGTTTTGAAAAGGGGATGGGTGATGTTTATTTCATCCAGAAGTTTTTTAAGAAGAAGATACACACCACAACTAAGTTTTTTATCCTTATCAAATCTGTAGCTTGAAATCTTTTTCTGTCTATCTGCTGAAACTAAGGGGTAAGCCTTATTTAAATCTAATTTCTCAACATTACAGTATGCAATTTTTATCATTGTTTAACCTTTAGTGCAAGAGTTCATGTAATCAAAGTGTTTTTAATCTTTACAATTCATCAATATATCTTAATAAATCATAAAAAATATTATTCTCTTCTTATTATTGGACTTTCATAATTCTTTTTCATCATTTAATAAGGATATGATATGCTTGATGCATTAAATAATTCTTGTATTTTCTAAATTATAATTGTCATGTCTCTTGTAAATATATTTATAAATTTTATAAACGATGATATTAAAATTTATAGTTAATATTGAATCATAAGCTAAAAAATCGCTTTGAAACTTCGCATAAATGATTTTAACATACAAAAATAGTATTACTAATTTTAAATATTTTAAGTCAAACAAAAAAATAAATAAGCTATTTCCTATTTAATAGTATTTTATTAACATAATTTTATTAGATATGTTTTAAATAATAATATAATAGAAATATAAGGTTTATATTATGAATTATAAACATATGCCCAATATTTTGTCTTTTTCAAGATTTTTGTTAGCAATTATTTTTGCCTGGTATTTTAATAATTTATTACATTCTAATCAGGAAATTGTTTTTCCTTTGATAGTATTTATTTTAATATTGGTCACAGATTTTCTTGATGGAGTAATCGCCAGAAAGACAGTTAATACTACAGATTTTGGTGCATTGCTGGATGTTAGTGCAGACATGTTTTTTGTTCTGCTTTCATATTTGATTTTAGTGTTGAATCATTTGTTGCACCCCTTATTTATTTTCATATTGATATTTAAGTTTGTGGAGTTTATCTATACTTCCAACAAAAAAGATACCAATAGGAAACTGGTATTTGATACTTTGGGAAAGAACGTTTCAAAGTTCTGGATTCTATTTCCGGGAATCGTTTGCATATTATGTTATTTAAGGATGGATAGTTTAGCAGTGATAATTAATGCTATTGCATTGATTACTGCGATTTTAGCATTATTATCTACCATTACTAGATTAATTGATAGTGGGAAGTAATATGAGTTTTTTAGATAGAATTTCTTTAAGAAAAATTAATTCAATGG
The DNA here is from genome assembly GCF_016282985.1 of Methanosphaera sp. Classification (GTDB taxonomy): domain Archaea; phylum Methanobacteriota; class Methanobacteria; order Methanobacteriales; family Methanobacteriaceae; genus Methanosphaera. The sequence continues at coordinate 4,768 of NZ_JAEELZ010000130.1, read as the reverse complement.
TTTTACTGGTAATTATTATTTTACTAGTATGGCATGCCCTCGAATCGCTTTTATACTTGATTGGAATAACTCCTTATTCACCTAGTTTACAGGTTACTGGTAGGAGATTATTTTTATGGGTATCGCTTCATGTAATAATCAGTTTATACTTATTCATTAAGGATAAGTACGTTAACCGAAAATTTAGGAAATATAATAATATTCGTAATGATACTCAAATACAGATTATCAGTGGAATTGCAATTGTAGTTTTTGTTATATTGCATGTTTTAACTTATTCGATTTCACCCGTTAATATATTGAATAATTATATGGTATATATTCATTTTATTATTGATAATTTACTGTTTTGTTCTTTATTAATTCATTTAACGATAAGTATTCCAAAACTGATGGTATCATTTGGTTTTTTAACAGAAGAAAATTCGTATGAGAAGTTTTCGTATAGAATATCAACAGCTTTTAAAATAATATTCATTATTCTGTTGTTTGCAGAGTTGTTATATTATTTGTTATGAGGAGAATGATTACATGGATACAAAAAATGTATTGGTTATTGGTGCAGGATTATCAGGTTTAACCTGCAGCGTCAAGTTAGCTGAGAATGGAAATAATGTTCGTTTGTTTTCACCTTCACCATCCGAAAGATCACAGTCCGTGATGGCAATGGGTGGAATAAATGCTGCCTTAAATAATAAGGGACAGGATGACTCTACAAGTCAACATTACACAGATACGATAAATGGAGGTCAAGAAATAAACAACCACAAGGCAGTTAAAAAATTGACAGATGATGCTCCTGAAATAATTGAATGGCTTGATTCTATTGGAACCAGTTTTACACGGGACGAAAATGGAAATATAGATCAGAGATATTTTGGCGGACAAAAAAAGCAACGAACAGCATATGCGGGAGCACGAACCGGAAAACAGGTATTAACAGCAATCAATACCATGCTTAGAAAATATGAACATGAAAATCTTGTTAAACGTTACATTGGATGGAGATTTCTGTCCTTAATTCTGAACGATATGAGTGAATGTGTTGGTGCAGTATTAATAAATGAATTCACAGAGGAAATACAATCATTTGAAGCAGATTGTGTGGTTATAGCAACCGGTGGGATGAATAAAGTCTTTGGTAAAATATCAGGATCACTTCAGAATGATGCCGGTACAACGGCAAGACTGTTACAGCAGGAGATTCAACTGGCAAACCTTGAAATGATACAGTTCCATCCTACTACAATAAAAACTCCCGTTAAAAGCATGCTTATAACTGAAGCTGCCAGAGGGGAAGGCGGTCGCCTATACACAATTAAAGACGGCGAAAAATGGTACTTCATGGAGGAATGGTATCCGGAACTGGGAGCGTTAATGCCACGGGACGTTGTTTCACGTAGTATTTATAAGGTTTGCAATCAGTTAAATCTTGGAATAAACGGTGAAAACATTGTATATCTGGACGTTTCCTTTTTACCGGAAGAAACTGTTAAGGTAAAATTGGATGAGGTTTATGAGGTATGTACACAATACTTAAATCTGGATCCAACAGTAGATCCTATACCTGTATATCCGGGTATACATTACTTTATGGGTGGAATATTAACTGATGATGCTCATAAAACCAGTATTAAAAACTTATATGCCATAGGGGAATGTTCAGCACAATACCATGGTGCAAATAGGCTGGGTGGAAACTCATTGCTTGGAGCAATACATGGAGGATACATTGCAGCCGAAGAAATAAACAGGCAAACAGTAACTTCCAGTAATAATAACGAAATAATAAGAAAAGAATTGGAAAAACAGATGGAGAAATATGCTCAATGGAAGGATAATCAAACATCCGAGTATACTTCCTCATATACTGTTGAAGAGGAACTGGCCAGTATTATGAATAACGCAATGGGAATATACAGAGATGAAGAAACTTTAAGAGAAGCAATGGGACAATTAGAACAATTGGAAAATGAAAAGATATATTCTCATGAAAGTTACTATGAATATGTTTTAATAAAATCATTAATTCACTTATCAAAGGCATTCCTCATATCCGCCATAAATAGAAAGGAAAGTAGAGGAGCTCATCAGAGAATAGAATATCCTGAAAAAAGTGACAAATACAGGAAAACAACAGTAATACAAGAAAAAAACAATGAAATGATAGTGTCTTTTAATGATACGGATGAAAAGATGGGATGGTAAGATATGGAAACATTAAAAATAACGATTTTAACACAAGAAAATGGTGAAGAAGTAATCAAGGAATATGAATACACTGGCAATCTTAACATCCCGGTAACAACTTTACTGGAAAAAGTAAACCATGGCAATAATACAAAAATTCATTATTCCTCCAGTTGTTTACAGGGATTATGTGGAAGTTGTGCAATGCTAATAAACGGATGGCCAAAACTGGCATGCAAAACCTTCGTTAATGAAGAGGTAATGACAAAATATTTTCATAAAATAACCATAGAACCATTAAGTAAATTTCCTGTTATCAAAGATCTTATTATAGACAGAAGTAAAATATATGAAAACATGAAAGAAGCACAGCAATGGTTAGATGAAAAAGCAAAGATTAATCCTGAACATATTCCGTTTGAATATGAAGTTTCCCAGTGTTTGATGTGTGGATGTTGTCTGGAATCATGTCCTAACTATAATGGGGAAGACAATTTCATGGGAGTGGTATTGCCAGTATCCTCTTCTAAGATTACTGCTCAGGAAACTAGTGATGAAAAACTAAAACTGCATAAACAAATTCATAAAAAACATTTCTATAACGGTTGTGTCAAATCATTGGTTTGTCAGGATGTCTGTCCAATGGAAATACCTACACAAAGAGCAATATCTCAAATGAATTATAAATCAGTCTGGCATCTGTTCCACTTATTTAACAGACAAGAAAAATGATTTGGTATCAGTAAATTGATATTATTTAAAGTTACTATCTTAACAATTTGTAATAAAAAAAAGGTAAAAAAAAGGAGATTAATTTGTATCTTCTACCGCTACAACTTCATTTGTATTTGGTTGTTCAGCAGTATCTGTTTTAACTTCATCGTTTGTTGTTTGTTCGGAATTATTTGTATCAGCTTGATTTGATTCGGTATTGTTTGCTGTATTATTGGTTGTGTTTGTTTGTGTACTGTTTTCTGCAGTATTAACATTTTTATTTTCTGAAGATGGTGCAGGTAGTGTTATTCCATTCCAGGATATTGTTCCATCAGGATTTAATACTAAGTTTGATGTGTCGAATCCTAATCTGTTTAATGATTTTATGAACTCATCGAACGTTATTTCTTCCTCAAGGTATCCTTCTATTAAATCATTGAGTATGATATATTTATCTGCTAATGTTAGTTTGTAAGTATGATGATTATTGCCTCCAAATATGCTATTATGGTTGTTGTTTGTTACTGCCTGTTTTAATTGGGCATTGCTTGTTCTTGCAATAGCATTTTGTGTTCTTTGTGGAAGGTTTTTTATATCCTCATCTGTTATGGTTGATGGGGAATTATTATTTTTAAGATTGTATACTATAATGTATAATGTGTAATATTCATCATCATCCAAATTATTTAAAACAATATATAATTCTTCTTCTGTTGTATTGTTACTGTTTAAATATTTGTTAAATTCTTCAAAGTCATCTTCGTTAATTTCTTTCATTAAATTTAATAGTTGATTATGTTGTTCAGTGTCGAGTGATGTTATCATATCATGTAATGTGCCTATTTCTGCTCTTTTGGTTATATTTTCCGTGGTATTGTTGTTTGTCTGATTTTCTGTATCATTTATTGTAGTATTCTGGTTATAATTTGTTTCGTTTGTATTTTGTGTTGAAACATCATTTTCCACTGAAATGTCATCCGATTGTGATAAACTGCTGTTATCCTGTGCAGCAAGTGATGTTAATCCAGTACACAGTATACTGATTATTAATAATATTGTAATTATTTTCTTATTCAATTAATAATCCTCCGTAAATTTTCTTATTTTAATTGTATAATATTATTTATAAGTATATAATAAAGTAATTTTGGTTTTTATGATTTTTTTTTTGTTGATGGGATAGATTATCCGTTACAGTAGCATTATAATACCGTTGTTTATCTGTGTAGACAATCAATTGTCCGTCAGCATATGTCTGGTTAAAAGTGTTTAGTTCTCCAAGTGTGAGAACATTGTCCTGACTTAACCCAGTATTTTTATGAATAACTTTAAGATAATTATTGTCAATGTTTTTGATTTTTGTGTATTTATTTGCAGGAATTGTCTTTTTATTGTAGGTCATATTCTACCTTTAAAGTCTTATTATCATGGGAGAAAATAAATTTATAATCTTCCTTATTATATTTCTGTGTGGTAAATAGGATTTCACTATTAAAGCTTTTATCTGCATATTTTTCCAATTTATCATATTCGGATTTGAAATAGTTCAAATACTCTTTTACGGATAATTCGGTATTAAAATGGTATCCTATGGCTTTTTTGTTATAAGCTACCAGAATATCCTTTGAAAATGAAAATTTAAGTAAATTAAATATGAATAGTGATAAAATTGTGTTATCACTTGTTAAGTCGTATTTCTTCTTTAATTTTCTGATATTATCTGTGTGTTCTATTGATATACTGGCATACTCTTCATTACCTTTTTCATGTCCGGAGAAATGGTTGTAGGGAAATCAAAAGAATTAATCATTGAATAATATCTTCAGCTTTATTAAAAATCATCAAAATCACTTAAATTATTTAT
>NZ_JAEELZ010000129.1 GCF_016282985.1 Methanosphaera sp. | reverse complement strand
TTGCAAAATAAAGTTCATATTTATATGTTTTCTTTTGCTCTTCTGTAAGATCATCCCAAGTTAATGGCCTATCATTACTGTCTACAGGGACACAGAAAGAATTAAATGTTTCCCATGCTAACAATTGTCCCGCATCATCTATGTCTAGGTTGTATCCAAATATACGACTTACTAAAAAATTATCTGATAATAGCTTATCTTGAATATCAAATAATGTTCTAAATGCAATAGGAGTAACAAATATTAATATAACGGCAAATACTGCTCTAAAATAAGAACCTTTGGCTCCTTTTTTACCATCTGCTAGTGAATCTGGATTGATCATCGCACTTATTAATTTAATAGCTATTGCAAACAAAACAACAACGCCTACTAATACATATAAGTTATTCCATATTGAAAAAACAAATTCTTCTTTAAAAAATCTAAAGTTTGAAAAATACACAAATAACTTATATAGACGTGGAATAAGCGTATATGAATGGCTACTAATAAGAACACTTAATCCTAAGAATAAAGCTTTAATTCCATATAATAACATTATTAATCACATCCTTTATCTGATGTATCATTTGTAACGATACATTTTACTAGACATACATTTTCAGAACCATAAGTTCCCATCACACTGAATACAAATTGAACAACAAATGGTAATACTATTAATAGGCCAAATGCTATCAATCTCTTTATAAATTTTCCTCTTGATTCCTTCATCTTCTTTTCATCGCCAGCAATCATTGATTTAAAGAAATCTAAAGATCCAAGTAATACGATTATAAATGGTGCTGCTATTCTAATAAATAACCAAGCATTAGTTAAGTATGCAATATCGCTACACTTAAATGTAGACTTGATCCCAGCAGCATTTGATTCTACAGCATTAACAGCAGGGTCAGTGCAGCCTCTTCCGCCGCCTTCTGGTTTAGACTCTCCACCGCCTACATGGCTTTTTGAACATATTCCATCATTCCAATTGCAGCGCGATTTTTTTACCTTGCAAACAAGTTCTTGATCTGATAAATTACAAGTGTTGCTCTTTGATACTTCTGAAACATAGCATCCACAGCCTATTTCCCTTTCACAATAATTTCCCTCAGAATCATATTTTGGGCAAGTGTCAAAACTATAATCCCTACATGTTTTGCCTTTTGCCTGTACACTAAATATTGGTAAAGCAAGTAAAACAGTTAACACCATTAGGAAAAGTAACTTGTTTTTTCTATATTTTTTCATAAATTTTTCCTCCCTATTTTCATAAATAGAAACAATTTCTTATCATACTATATTTTATCATATTATTAAAGAAATGAAAAGGCATAAATATGAATATTCTATATCTTTTTTTGCATAAAAAAGAACAATATTTTTATATTGTTCTATCTTGCTCCTTCTGATGGTAATGTTGGGTCATCTCCACCCATTCCTTGAATTGGTACGCAGTGCTTTACGCCTTTACTTTTCAATTCTCCACATTGCACATTATAATCATCTTGAGGTGGACATTTTTCCCCTTTTGTCATGTCATAATCTTGGCAATGTTTACTTTCCCCTTTTACTGGAGTATTAGGGTTATTTCCTGAGTCATCATTTTCTTCTGTTTTGGTGTCTTGATTTGTACTACCATCAATCATATCATGTATTTCTTGTGAAACATTTGGGTCTGTAGTACTACTAGATGAATTTTGTGCACCCTCAATCACTTCTTGTGCAAGTTGTCCACCAAGTGAAGTACCAGTAATTGGTTCTGGATCATCTTCTTCAAGAGGGTCTAATTCCCACTCTTTAAAGTCAATTTTTGGTTGTGCTTCCGAATAACATAACCAAAAATTTACTGAATTCTTTTTACCAGCTAATTTCTCTGATACATATTGCAAAATCCATGGTAAGAAGAAAATAAGCAATGCTGCGATTACCCTTGAAACAAAAGGTTTTCTCTTAATTCTCATTTCTTTTTCATCGTGTGCTATTAAAGCTTTAAACCAGTCTAATGAGCCCCAAATTATTAATGCAAATGGTACTCCGATTTGAATTATTCTAATAATAAATTTTGCTAATTGAAATAATGGGAACCATTTAGTTCCTTCACAGCTATAATCAGCATCTGGAACTGGTCCTACTTTTCTTTTTACTCCTCTTGTACAAACACCATCATTCCAACCACATAGTATATTTGATTCACAAGCTTCTTCAGTCTTATTTGCAAAACATGTTTGTCCACCATATGTTGATAAGAAACATTCTCCAGATGAATCACATTCACATGTTCCTTCTGCAGTAGATTTTGGACAATTATCCACAGTGTAATCAGAACATTTATTAGCATGTACGCTAATTATTGGAACAACAAGTAAAATAAACAAAACTATCAAATATTTTATTTTTTTCATACATTAACTCCTTATTGCCATATAATATGAACAATTCTCAATTTAATTTTAACATGTTTTTATATAAAATAAAAGAAATATTATTAATTTATTTTTTTCATTGTAAAATAAAAAAAATAATTCTTTCGAATTATTTTTTAGTCGTTTTCATCAACATTCCATTCAGTGAAATCGATACCTGGTTCAACAGCATGATAACAATTCCAGAAACTATCTGCTCTATTACCTGCTATTTGAGTTGCGATTAATTCAACTAACCAAGGTAAAACTAGAATAACGATTGCAGCAACAAGTCTTGAAATGAATGGTTTTCTTTTCATCTTCATTTCTTTTTCATCACCAGCAATTAAAGCTTTGAACCAATCTAATGATCCCCAAATTACTAATGCAAATGGTACTGCTATTTGAAGTACTCTAATTACGAACTTAGCAGCTGCTAGAATAGGTATTATTTTAACGTCTGAACAAATTTCAGCAAGTCCAGAAACATCTAAGAAATTAATCATAAATCCAATCTCCTCTCTTTATTTATACTCTTATGATACATTTTTTTGTTAAATATGTCAATATTTTTATCATACTTTACACTATTAATCTTCTATAATAAAATCTTCGCTTTTATGTGGTTCTTTAAATAATAAATCATTGAAGTCTTGTTGTCTTAATACTTCATATACCATTATTGCTACACTATTAGATAAATTAAGTGCTCTAACTTTATCTGTCATAGGTATTCTCATGCAATGATCTAAATCTTCTCTAAGTATTTCTTTTGGTATTCCAGTACTTTCTTTACCAAATACTAAATATATATTTTCTTCTTTATTTGAATAATCAAAAGAAGTATGTGGTTTCTTTCCATATCTTGTTAAATAATAGAAAGTCCCATTATTTTTAGATTTAAAATC
>NZ_JAEELZ010000128.1 GCF_016282985.1 Methanosphaera sp. | reverse complement strand
TTTTCTTCCCGTACTAATTCTAATTCTGTTTTAATCTTCTCAACATCATCAACAACCAAGTAAGGTAAACATTCAATATATTCCTGTTTTAACTCATCAGCATCTATTTTAATATAATGCCTCCGAATTATACTTGAGGGTTTACGACCCTCCAATATGTCAATATGATTATCATTCATTCCTGCACGTTCCAATTGTGTCGCATGGTAACTTCGTAAGTTTTTAGGACTGAATACAGCTTTCCCTTCACTGGTTAATCCTAACATTAATTGCTCGTTAATGTCCTGATAGTATTTGTTGAATTGTCTTCTGCTGACTTTGAATAGAGTACTTTCAAGGGTTAATTGGTCTTCTCTGCTTTGCAGGTATATATTTGTATTTTTAATAGCTTCTGGACTGGTGAATGTTATATACTCGGTTCCTGTTTTTTGTCGATGTCCTCTGAGGGTTGCGATGACTTGCTTATCCTCCATTTCTAATATTGCTTTTAGGATATCATGGTGTTGAGGGTAGTTATGATATTCACTTGTACCTTCAAGGTAATCTTTTACTGTTAATTTAAGTAAATCAACTGGTGATAATCCTGTACTTGCAATGAATAAAGTAGCAGATTTTAATAGGATATTATTTTTTAATTCAATACATTTCTTTAATGTCTTCTGTGATGGTAATTCGGCTACATCATATAATACGTTTTCATTATGTTTTTTAGGTTTAGGTAATTTCCCATAATCTATCTCATAATGATTTAATATGCTGATGATTTTCCCATAATATTCCTGTGCTGTGCTTCTTTTATAATTCTGGTTTAATTCATGACGATATTTTAGTAGGCATCTTCGTAGGTTTGATGTTTTCCAGTTATGTTCCTTTTCTGCTAAGTCTAATATTTCTGGTAATGTTTGCTCGGTGATGTTCTCGAATTTTCGTACGCTTCTCAGGTAAGCGTTTCGGGTGGATCTACTTAATTCGTTTTCCATGAATAATGTTTCAAGTATGTCCTGTGTTTTCATATTTTTATATTTCATTGGTCATCATCTACCTTTCTTGTGGGAGAGCATTTGAAAAGTATTATTTTGGTACCAATTTATATATGTTTCACAATTAAATGTTGATAAATTGGTTCTATGTTCTCCCTTGTTTTATGTATGGTTTTGATGATGTTATATGTTATGGTTTTAGGATTGTTCGGAGGGTTACTAACAAACATTAAATCGTATAAAAAAAATGCCATTACCCAGGAGTATGGGTAATGACAAGTGTTCAAGAAACAATTAGTATATATGATTTCAGGGTTTATAATATTTTTGTTGAAAAAAAATAGACCAGTAAACGATAATGTTTACTGGCCTTTGGGAGTTAGATTTATGATATGTTATTTAATTCCTTTTTTGTTTCAAGGTATTCATCGATTAACTCGGGATGTTGAGCTAATCGGCTGAGTTTCCTTTTTAGGTTTCGTTTTTTTGTTTCAAGGTATACTCTTTCTTCTCTTGGACTCATTTTATCCTCTCTTTTATTTGTTTACAATTCTCTGTTAGTAATGCTTGTTCATCATATTTTTTGCAGTATCCGAAGATGTCGGAGTGGTTTTTGAAGTGTTTGCAGTGTCTACAATTCATTATTTATCACCTTAGCGATTTAAATTTTCAAGCCACCAATCTGGATCTATTCCCCATAGTTCATAGTTGCTGGTGCACCAGTTGCTCCTTATACCGTTACCATCGAGTACTGATGCTGGGTCTCTTAGTATTTTTGTTCCGTCATTTAGTGTTATTCTTAATCGTACGTGGCCGACACCTGAACTGCATCTGACGTGTAGGCATTCGACTTTCTTGTATTTGCCTATTGCGATTAATTGTTTCATTATATTGTAGAAGACGTGGCAACTGTCGGTGCAGTTTATGCCTTGTCTTTTCTTCATACGGTCGATACTGGTTTTGTTGCTGTATCTGTCATCACTGTATCCACCATATCCTCTACCATCGATTTTACTTAATGCTCCGTCTATGGTATTGTCGAATTTGCCGAATACTTTGATGAAGTAAGTGTAGACTTCGTTTGGTGGTTCGTATGTTTTACTGAATACTTTCTGATTGATATTGATTTCATTATCATATTTACCATATTTATCATAGTATACGAGGCATCTTGCGAAGGTATAGGTGAATAGGTTGGATGCTATCTTGTATCCTTTCCAGTAGAGGTAATTTGGTAGTCTGTGTTTGGTTTCTATGAAATCGGTGAGTTTCTTTGCAAGTGCAAGATATTGCTTTGAACTCATCTGTCTTGAAATGTGAGTATGACTTGGTTTTGGTGCATTGTCGATGCTTATGGTTTGAACATCTTTTTTGGGGTGTTGTAATGCTTTGGCGAAGTAGTAACTCCATTTGTGACTCATTCCGATTTTATGTTCTTTTTTCACATTTGTTTTTACGATTTGTGCTTGTTTTAGGATTGTTTTATATGTATAGGTACTCATTTATTGTTTAGCCTCCTTTATTTTGAGTATTTGGATTTCTAATAGGATGTTTTCTAATTCGGTGTTATTTGGGTCTTTTAATCGGTTTTTATAGAATTCTAATTTGTTCATAATCATCAATATATAATGGTGGGGGGTTCTTAGGCAATGAAGGTTTGTAACAGAGAACTTACGAAAAAATAGGGATTATAGGATTGCTCCTATAATGGTTTGATTTTTATGTTTTTAAACCATATTCCATTAATACTCTCCGAACATTGTAATGCTAATTGCAAATCAGTTGTAGTGTATGCAGTTGAAGAATATGTTGAAATAGAAGCCCCATCTTTATATTTCGCCTCTAATTAAACAGTTCCATTTTTTCTTTTGAAGATATAAGTTAT
>NZ_JAEELZ010000011.1 GCF_016282985.1 Methanosphaera sp. | reverse complement strand
CTTTTTGCCATTTGAACACTTCCCATGATCTTATATCTTCAAGAGTAAAGGTTAACTATTTATTTTTCATTTTAAATGAAAATATTTAGAGTATATCATTTCAAGATAATTTTACAAAGTATGTTATCCTACAAAAATATGTACTGTCCTACAAATTTTTTTCATTAAGTAAAATAATCTTCAGTAATGCATATGACAAAATGTAATCTGTCATACATCATTTTTAAAGAAAATTTATGGATTAACCTCCCACTCCTTTCAATCATTAATATGTTCGAAGGTTAAAAGTTAGTCTATTTTGATATTTTTATTCAAGTAAGTGTTCAATTAAATAAGGATTGTTTATAGGATAACGCTTCAGCAAATCCCTATATAAAATGGAATGATACGTATCCACCAGATACTGATAAACATATTCATCACCATTTAACTCTAGTGTAAATGGCATTCTACCATGATTCATGTAATCATTTAATAATACATCATTATCAATAAACTTTTCATCATTCTTCTCCATTTTATATTTAAAAAAAAATGTGCTTATTGGAGACAAGTAATAATAAAAATAAATTATAAAAAAATAAAGACGGAATAGTTAATCTATTCCTTTAATGCAATTTTATGTATTATATCATTAACTTCCTGAGTGTATAAGTCTGTTTCAGGGTTTTTTGCATAGATGGTTAATTCATTTGCAAAAGAATTGTTAGGACTGATGTAATACACTTTTCTGAAGTGATCGGCCTGTATTTTTGAACCGGTCATATCTGTTAAATTCACAGGTGTGTATTCCACCCATTTGGTTGAAGAACCGTATTTTAGAACTGTTAAATTATCAGCTTTTGCAGCATATTCATATACTTTGAAGCCATTGATTGTATCTTCGGTTATGTTTTCATAACCTGCTGATTTTCCATTAGCTGAAATTGCCTTATAAAAATCTGTTGTTGACTGAGTACCGTCAAGTAATCCCGTAAAGAAGATATTCACATCACCCTTAGAGGCCACACCGCTATCCGTATTTAACTCATAATCATTTGGAACTGTTACATAAGCACCAGTACCTTCCATAGTTATATCGGTGCTGAGAATGCACAGTAAAATACCGATTAAAGCTAAGATTATAAATGCTACTATGGCCAACAGTATTTTTTTATTTCTATCCATTTTAAAAACTCCTTAATTAATTAACGCCTTGTTAATAATTGATATTATATGAACTGTTATATTTAAATAATGTATATTCTTTAAGAAAGCAATTAATAATCTTTTCAAAACCATTTGATTAAAAATGAAATTGTTTTAATTTATGGAGAATTCTCCCGTTTTTTGACAAAAGATTATATGGTTTAAAAAAGAGATTTAGTAATGATGTAACTGTTGTTTATATCCTTTTTTTAAAAAATGCTTAATTAATTGTACATATTATTTTTAAAGAAAACTAAAAAAAGTGGGTGGAATAGGAAGTTATTCCTTGTATTTTTCCTCATCGGCAACTCTTATCTGTTTTCGCATGATTTTACCACTGATTGTTTTTGGCAATTCATCAACGTATTCCACTGCACGAGGATACTTGTAAGGGGCGGTTACATGTTTTACGTGGTTCTGTATGTCCTTTGTTAATTCTTCGGATGCTTCATATCCTTCGGACAACACTATTGTTGCCTTAACGATTTGTCCCCTGATAGGATGAGGTATACCTGTAACTGCACAGTCAAGTACTGCACTGTGTGAAAGCAATGCACTTTCAACTTCATAAGGTCCTATTTTATATCCTGAACTTTTGATGATGTCATCAATACGTCCCTTGTACCAGTAGTATCCGTCCTCGTCCTTCCATGCAGAATCCCCAGTGTGATAATATCCGCCGTAGATTGTTTCATTGGTTTTTTCCTCATTGTTAAAGTAACCCTTGAATAATCCTAAAGGGTATCCTTCGGAGATGTCAAAGACTATTTCTCCCTCTTCACCGACGTCACAGTCCATTCCATCCTTGTTGATTAGGTGTATGTCAAATAACGGGGCCGGTTTTCCCATTGATCCCAGTTTAATGTCCATCCATGGGAAGTTTGCTATTGTTGCAACGGTTTCTGTCTGTCCGAATGATTCCCTTATTTCAAGTCCGGTAAGTTCCTTGAACTTATAGAATACTTCATCGTTCAATGGTTCTCCTGCGGTTGAAACGTGTTTTAGTGAAGAAAAGTCCAGGTCATCTATGTCCTCCTTGATGAAGAACCTGTACATTGTCGGTGGACAGCATAATGTAGTAATGTTATGATCCAGTGCTTTGGAAAGTACTTCAAACGGGTGGAATCTGTCAAAGTCGTAGATGTATATTCCAGAACCTGATATCCATGGACCGTATATTTCTCCCCATAAAGCTTTTCCCCATCCTGTATCTGCAATGGTGTAGTGCAGTCCGTTTTCAACTACCTGGTGCCAGTAGTGGGATGTTACTATGTGTGCCAATGGATAGCCGAAACTGTGTTTTATCATTTTTGGCTGACCTGTTGAACCGGAGGAGAAAAATATTACGGATGTATCTTCAACAGAATCATCATCATACACTGGTCTTTCAAGTTCATCTGATGCCTTTTCTACCTCTTTTCGTAGGTTGTACCAGCCTTCTTTTTCTTCATTTCCAACGAAGACCTTGTTCAATGTTACCCCAAGTGTTTCTTCAACTTCGGCATAGTTTTCAGGCACACCATCTTCTCTTATTACGACAACGGTTTTTATGCCTGCAGCAGTTATTCTGTATTCAATGTCCTCCGGTTTGAGCATGTGCGTTGCAGGTACTGCTATGGCTTTAAGTTTATGTAATGCAAGCATGCAGTACCAGAAATCATACCTGCTTTTAAGAGTTAATAGAACTCTGTCACCTTTTGTTACTCCAAGTGACTTGAAGAAGTTTGCTGCTTTATCACTTAGTGTTTTCAAATCCCCGAAGGTGAATACTTTGTCGCCGCTGTCATCACACCATGATAATGCAACCTTTTCAGGTTCTATTTCTGCATATGTGTCAACTATGTCGTATGCAAAGTTAAAGTCTTCAGGTACGTTTATTTTAAAGTTTTCGTTGAAGTCTTCGTATGAATCGTATTCTTCTCTGTCTATGTATTTATGTAACAGTGAAGTCATTTTACTCTATACCTCCATTATTGTTTAGAACATCCAGGAATTTAACCGGTTTTCCGTTCAG
>NZ_JAEELZ010000127.1 GCF_016282985.1 Methanosphaera sp. | reverse complement strand
TGGATCTACATCAGAGTGTTGTGCTGATATTTCTTCTATTGCTTCTACAAACTCTTTTCTTGGTTTGTTAATATATACACCTGTGATGATTTTTCCTTCTAATTCTTCTTCACTCATGTCTTTTGATTGTTCTAGGGTAACTGTGTTATCTTTTAACCAGTTTATCATTTCCACCGGACTTCTTATTTTGTTTTTTCTTCCATAGTATGTTGGACATTGAGCTACTACTTCTATAAAGGAGAATCCTTTGTTTTCTAAACCTTCTTTAATAGCATTTGATACTTGTACCGGTTGAGCTGTGGTATATTTTGCTACATATGTTGCACCTGCAGCTTTTGCTACTTCCGAGATGTTAAAAGGTTTGTCTGTTGAACCATATGGTGCGGTTGTTGCATAACTACCTTTTGGACTTGTTGGACTTATTTGTCCACCAGTCATTCCATAGATATCATTGTTTATACATATTACTGTCAGGTCTATGTTTCTTCTTGCTGCGTGTATTAAGTGGTTTCCACCAATACTTGTTGCATCACCGTCACCTGTAACAACTATTACATCCTGTTTTGGGTTTGCTGTTTTAAGACCTGTTGCAAATGCCAATGCCCTTCCGTGTGTTGTATGAAGTGAGTCACATTTTACATATCCCGGTATTCTTGAAGAACATCCTATACCTGACACCATGCTTATATTATCAAAGTCTACACTTGACATTTCTATTGCATTAAATAATGTGTTTAGTACTATTCCATCTCCACAACCCGGACAGAATATGTGAGGTAATCTTTCTTTTCTTAAGTATTTCATAAATCTGTGTTCATGATCTGCCATAAGTTATTCCTCCATTATTTTATCAAGTATTTCTTGTGGTGTGTGTAATGCTCCACCAATCTTTGATAATAATTCTACTTTTGCATGTTTTCCGAGTACTCTGTCTACTTCCAAGTATACTTGTCCAAGGTTTAATTCAGGTACTATTATCCTTTTTGCATCTTTTGTTAAGTCTAATAAAGTATCAATTGGGAATGGCCATACTACTCCTAATTTAATATACCCTACTTTCAATCCTTGTTCCCTTGCTTCTTTAACTGCAGTTAATGCACTTCTTGATGGTATACCATATGATAATACTATTATTTCTGCATCTTCAAGGAATTTAGAGTCTATTGATGTGATTTCATTTGTATTTTTTGTTATTTTATCACATAATCTTGTAACTAATTCCTGATGAGTTTCTTCATCATCAGTACTTGGATATCCTCGTTTGTCATGAGTTAATCCAGTCACGTGTATATTATACCCTTGTCCAAATGATGGCATTGGTGCAGTACCATTTTCCGGTGCATCAAATGGTAAGTAATTTTCACTTTTTTCAGGCATCTGTCTTGGGACAATTTCTACTTTTTCAGGTATTGTAATCTTTTCTCTCATATGTCCCACAATTTCATCTGCCATTACAAATACAGGACATCTGTATTTTTCTGCCAAATTAAATGCTTTTACAGTGAAGTCAAAACATTCCTGTACACTTGATGGTGCTAAAGCTATTGTTTCATAGTCACCATGTGATCCCCATTTTGTTTGCATCATATCGGCTTGTGCTGATCTTGTTGGTTGACCTGTTGATGGTGAACCCCTTTGCATATTAATGATAACTATAGGTGTTTCAGTCATCACAGCATAACCAATATTTTCCTGCATAAGAGAGATTCCGGGACCACTTGTTGCTGTAACTACTTTTTGTCCGGCCCATGAAGCACCAATTATTGCTCCAACTGCTGCAATTTCATCTTCCATTTGAATAAAATGTCCACCAATTTCTGGTAGTTTTTTTGACATTACTTCTGCAATTTCTGTTGAAGGTGTGATTGGATATCCAGCGAAGAATGTACATCCTGCTGCTAATGCACCTAATGCACAAGCTTCATTTCCTT
This sequence comes from Methanosphaera sp., assembly GCF_016282985.1. Classification (GTDB taxonomy): domain Archaea; phylum Methanobacteriota; class Methanobacteria; order Methanobacteriales; family Methanobacteriaceae; genus Methanosphaera. The sequence continues at coordinate 28,777 of NZ_JAEELZ010000127.1, read as the reverse complement.
GTACAAACAATTCTTTATCTGCCATTTTAATCATCCTCTATAGAAATTACTTGATCAGGACACATTAGTGTGCAAAGTTGACATTTAACACATTTTTCTATTTCTGGTATAGGAACATGAACTCCTTTTTGATTTATTTCTTTTGACGGAGTGTACACATTCATTGGACAACAATCTACACAAATAAAGCATCCTTTACATAAATCTTCATTGATATATATCATTTTAATTACCTTGAGTGTTAAGTGAAGATTCTGTTATATTCTTCCTTATTTTGTTATATAATATATCTTGTAATAATTTCATGAATTTGTTATCATGATGTGTAAGTTGAATGAATTAAAAATCATCCATCATCTCACATTATTTAAAATATATGTTTCTTATAATATTAAAAGTTTGTAGAATTTATCACGATTCTTAATAGTTTATACATTTTAATTCGTTAATACTTAGAAAGAGTTATATATTCTTATTTTTTATGATTTGTCGGATCATTATAGTATTTTTAGAAAAATTTGCAAATAGTCTTCATAACAAAAATTATACATCAAATAAGAATTTTAGAAAACAAAAATCAACAATTAAAAAACATAATTTATGAATGGTTAAATTCTAAAAAAAATTAGAAATTTGAAATCATAAATTGAAAAACAGAAATTTATGAATTTAGTAAAAATGTTGAAATTGAAAAGATGAAAACAAAAATTGTCAAAAAGTAACTTTTACAACATACAAACAAAAGTAAAAAATAAAATCAAAAATCAACATTTTATATAATATTCATTATAAAAATAATACCAAGGAGTTAATTTCTATGGCTGAAGAATATGTTAGAAAAACCATTAAATTAAATAAAAAATTATGGGATGAATTCCAAGAGAAAATTGAAAAAGAATATGGAACTACATACAAACATACCTCTGAAGAAATTGAAAAAGCTATCGAAAACTATGTTGATAACGATGTATTAAATGTTGAAAAAACAAAAACAAAAATCAACAATTTAAATGTTGAAAACAAAAATCTTCAAGATAAAGTTATTCAACTTCAAAATGATAATGATAAATTAAATGACAAAATATTAGAAAATAAAACTAATTCAAAAAAAGATCAGGATAACCTCAAGAATTTAGAAGAAAAGTTAAATTCAGTTGAATATGAAAATAATATTGCAAACAACAAGTTAGAATCACTTGAAAAAGAGATTAAACGAATAAATAAAGAAAATTCAGAGATTAATAGTGAAAATAATAGGTTAAAAAACGAAAATAAACGTTTAGAAGATAAATACTTTGAACAAGTAGAAGAAACCAATAAACAAGTTAAAGAAAATACAAAAATTAAAAATAAAAGAGAACATGCACAAGAACGTCTTAATAAAACACAAGATGAATTAAACTACACGTTAAAACGTTTAGAAAAATATAGTTTTGCAATCGGTCAAATTAAGAATATGAGTTTTGTTGATAGACTATTTAACAGATTACCAGAAGAAATTAAAGAGTTACAACCAGGAAAAGAGGAAGAAACAGATTGAAGATAAATTAAAATAATTATATTTAATCTTCAATATACATTATAGGATATTGTAAATTTTCATCGTATGATATACATGTAGTGATTGTTTTTTCTTTAATTTTAGTAGTCAACTTAATTGATAACATTTCCCCAGTAAGAGAAGTATAACCCATAACTCCAGAACATTTTTCAATCAAGTTTCTGTTTAATTTTACACTAACATCAATTACTGCAGGTTGTAGCAATATACTTTTTTTAATAGCCTCTTCCAAAGAAGATGCAGTATCAACACTAACGGGAGTACCAACAAATTGATGGAATAATGCACCCATACTAATACCACCTTCAAAAATTGCTCTTTCCCTATCAGTTAAATTTTTAAAATAATCTTCTTCATTCATAATATCAATCCTTACAATTTTACCCATGATGGTGCATCATATGTGGGAATAGTTAATATAATATTATCCATATTATCTATTAAATTTTCCACACTGCTTCTCGGAACTTCTAACATGATAATATATTCAACATCCAATTCACCAATATTGGATGTTCGTTCATAATTCGATAATCTAGTACCATAATCTTCCAGCATTATTTTTATCTGCTTTTCATCATAAGTTCCTGCAGCTTTAGAAGATAATATCTGTTGAATATCCAATGATGAAGATTGTGATAAATTCCTACTTTTTGGAGATTCGGATAATTCAAGATTTTGTTCAATACTGGCCGAATCCTTAGATCGCAAAATGGAAACTATCTGTGAACCACCAACTATTTTAGTGGTATAAGTAATGTTGGAAGTATCATTTTGACTTTGATTTTCAACTTGACTTTCTGATTCATCCTGAAGATAATTATTGGTTTTATAAATATCAACAACATCACCCTCAGTAATTAAACCACTGGCAGCTTGTTTTCTATTAATACTTAATGGAATTATAACAGAATCAACAGGTTCAATATGTAATGTGGATAATGTTGTAGAATCTCTTGAATTAATATAATTTGTAGCGTTGTTTATATTCATGATATCTGTAGAATTATCCGAATGTATTTCTACCCTATTGTATTTATCCTTATATTCTTTTAATTCTTCAATCAAAGAATTTTTTAAAATAGGATAACACATGGCTTCAACATCCAATTTTTCTAAACTTTCAACATCATTGCAACGTTCAATTTCAGAAATTATCGCCTCTTTATTATGATTTTCATCTTTAGATAATAATGAATGCACTTTATTAATTTTTTCTTGTTTTAAATTATTAAATTCTTCCTGTTGTGGAGCAAAAACCAAAAAATAATATACAAAGGATAATAAAATTGTAATAATTAAAAATACAACAATTATTCCAGTAAGTAATTCTTCATTTTCTCTTTTAGAAAAGCTTTTTCTATGCAATAATTTTGGTGAATCATCTTCTGTGTCAAAAACTTTGGTTAAATTTATGTAATATTCTTGTAGTTTTTCTTTAATATCTTTCATAATAATTTCATTTTAAAAAAAAAAAGTAATAAGAAATTATATCTTAATATTTGTAAATGGAAGAATCAAATATCCAAGTACTAATATTATCAATATAATTGACGGAATATGAAATAGCATATTATTAAGTGGAAGAATCAATGTTACCAGTAATAATAATCCACAGATTCCAAATATTTTGATGTTTTTAATCTTTGGATATTCCAATGTAGAAATCATTAATATTGCTATAACTGACATGATTATTAAGATTAGTGAAGCTTGATTAATCTGTGAAAATAATAATAATGATAACATAAATGAGGATACAGGTATTGGTAATCCGATGAATGTTTTTGTAGGTCCTTCCTGTTCTGTAATTATAGTATTGTATCTACTCAATCTTAATATACCACAGCATAAAAGTAAAATAGATGCTATAATCATTAAAGGAGTATTAAATAATTCAAATATTATTATTGCAGGAGCTATTCCAAAGGAAATTGCATCTGCAAGCGAGTCCATTGTTTCTCCAAATACATCCTTAGACGGACTGGGAAAACGTCGTGCCAAAGGTCCATCTATAGCATCAAAAACCACTGCCAATATCAAAAACAAAGCAGATAATATTGAATTTTGATAGAAAGCCATTATAATTGCCAACATACCTGAAACTGCATTTAATAATGAAGCTATATCTGCTATTCCCACCATTTTCAATATGTTAGTTTCCATAACAAATCATTTCCATATTATTATATTAATAATATTTATTTAACAAAATACATAATATTTCTTCCATATAACCCCAAATTACTATTTTTTACATAATATTAATATTAATAATTTTCATATACTATTATTTTATTATTATAATTAAACATTGTTTAAAATAATATATAAAATTTTATATTTCAATATAAAAAAATAAATAATTCTTAATACATAAAAAAGAGTATCAACAAAAGGAATTAAAATATGGATAAATTAAATGATGATAGTTTAGTTCTAGGAATAGATGAAGCAGGAAGAGGTTCAGTAATAGGCCCACTCGTAATAGGTGGTGTCCTAATGAAAAGAAAAAAATTAAGATTTTTAGACAGAATAGGAGTAAAGGACTCAAAAAAACTATCATCAAAAACTAGAACAACTATTTCAAGAAAAATAAAAAAAATAACAGAATTTAAAACCGTGATTATCACTGCAGACGAAATAGATAACTTACGAAATAGTGGAACGAATCTAAATAAAATAGAAACCAATGCAATGACCGAAATCATCAAACATTTCAACCCAGACTTATGTTGTATTGACTGTATTGATGTGAATGAAGAAAGATTTCATAACAGGATACAACACATTAATCATAAAATGAAAGTAATCACAGAACACAAAGCCGATGACACATACAACATAGTATCTGCTGCATCAATTATTGCTAAAGTAGAAAGAGACAAACAATTAGCAATAATAAGAAACGAATATGGTGCCGTAGGATCCGGATATCCCAGCGACAAATACACCATATCTTATTTAAAATCATTGAAAGGAGAATACCCCCCAATTGTTAGACAAACGTGGAACACTATTAAAAATATTGAAGAAAAAGAATAGAAATAGTATTACTTAAAATTATATAATAGAAAAACTAAATATATATATTATTAATAACTTATGACTCTAAATGATAGCAAGGAGCTAAAATAAATGGACATTATAGGAACAATATTTTCTACAGGTAATGATTTTATTACAATGTTCCAAAGCGGAGGAGCAATAGTATATCTTCTAACCATAATTGGACTATATGGATTATTTTTAGCAATTGAAAAGATATTATATCTGAGACGTGCTTCAAAAGTTGATTTATCAGAAATAATGATAATAGTAAATGAATCAATGGCACATGGTGGATCACTAGAAGCTTTAAGAGCAATAGGTAATTTTAAAACACCCATATCCAGAATAATATCCGAAGCTCTAAAAATAGGATACAGAAGCAAATCTGAAGTAGAGGACAATATGGAACAAGTATTCATTGTAGAAATGGGTAAAATGATGAAAGGTTTATCAACCTTACAGACAATTATCGAAGTATCACCATTAATAGGTCTTATAGGTACAGTAATCGGTATGTGGTACACATTCAAAGACTTGGGAGTAAATAGTGATATTACATTAATGTCAAATGGTATATACATTGCAATTATCACAACCATTTTTGGATTAGCTGTAGCAATTATATTATTACCATTATATACTCACATAAAAAGTATGATTGAAATTCAATTGGATAACATAGAAATTGCCAAGAAGATGAGTAACTGGAGAAATGCTGAAATGAAAGTGTGGATAGAAAAAGATATTGATGAAGTAATTGAAGCACTACAGGAATCACCAGGTATCATCCAAGTTAAACAGATAAAAGATGAACAAGCAAACTTAAAAATATACTTAAAACCGAATATGCTTGAAAAAGGAATTAAGACAATTATACGTGAAAAATCAGATACCCAAAACCGTATAGTTGAAAGTAAATTAAAACAATAGGTCGTGTTCTAAAATGGCAATAGACACTCAAAGATTCAAAAACAAAGTAGAACACCAAACACCAAATATCAACCTAGTACCATTACTGGATGTAATATTTACAATAATGATATTCCTTCTAGTGATGTTAAGCCAACATCCTGTAGACACATTACCTGAAGATTATTCACCAGACCAGATATCTGCAAAACCAACAACATCCACAGGTGATTCAGAGTACTATTTACTACCGTTAAACGGACTTAGAAAAGTTACCGTAAATGGAGAAGATCATTCATCAGACATAAGACATGGTTCAATAGCAGTACATACGAGGGTAATGGATGAAGGTCAAATAATGATGGATTCATCTACAGGAACCATCACAATTAATGCACCAGATGATCTGGTGGATGTAGCAGTTAAACCCCCAGTACTAGATAATTAAGGAGAAGATTAAAATGTATTTAGGAAGAATAATTTCAATAGGAAGTAATGAAGAAGGAAGTATTGCAGCATACAGAGTATCAAGCAGATCATTCCCAAATAGACAGACAGTAGTAAACGGGCAAAAGGCATCAATTGTTCCAACTGCCGGTTCCGAAGATGATATTTACAAAAATCCATACATAAGTTACAACTGTGTAGATATAATTGATGATATTTGTGTAATAACTAATGGTTCACATACTGATATCATTGCAGGTAAAATTCGTGAAGGTATGAATATGAGAGATGCAGTTGCACTAAGTTTACTTGCAATGGACTATGAAAAAGATGATTACAATACACCACGTATTGGTGGAGCTATTAATTTAGATGGTGAAGGATTCATAGGAATTGTCAGGGATGATGGTATAGAAGTAATAAAAGTTAATCCTGGGGAAACATATTACGTATCCACATATGAACATAACAGTCCTAGAGTTGTTAAATTTGAAGCAAGCAATGCACAAGAAGCAGCAGATTATATTTATGGCAAAGGTTCTTTTGAAGAATTTACAAATCCAGTGACTAGTTGTGCAGTATTTGGTAAAGAAAAATGGGATATTGCTTTTAAAAACCCATAATATTTTTTTATTTTCCAATTTATTCTCTTTTTTTAAATAAATCAATTTCATGTATACATAAAATCTTTTTTTTTAAAGTTACTACCCCTATTTTAAAAGTAAATACAAATTAAATATCCACCAACTATTTTTATTAAATTTTAAGACATATTAAATAAAACCTTTTTTAAAAAATTTAATAAAATCTATATTAATTTAATTAATCATATTCTATATTATCTTTCAAATAAAATGTATAAAATATAATATTTATTTGAAAGTGTTTAACAAATAATTTATGGTAATATAAATGTTTAATAAAAAAACAACGTTTTTATTACTTACTTTGATATTTATTACAATGATAGGAGTGTCAGCTGTCACAGCTGCTGATAATAATAATTTCACAGCAGATACTCCAGTAATGGATGAGATTACAACAGAATCTGTTGATAATAGCATCCAGACAACAGACGTAAGTACTAAAAACACGCAAATAACAAAAAATGTAAAAACAGATGTAAAAAGTGAAGGTGAAGGAAGTTTCGCCGACCTTGAAACTGACATTGCAGGCAGTGAAGTAAAACTTGCTAAAGATTATGTGCAAGGAGAAGATGAAACAAACATCACAATCACCGAAGACAAAGTTATTGATGCAGATGGACATACAATTACTGCAACCAAAGGAATATTTAACATCCCAAATGGTACAACATTAACCTTTAAAAATGCAATTGTATCTTCATCACACGGTCCAACCTACTCAAACTATTGGTATGACTTATACAACAAAGGAACATTAATCGTAAACAATGTTACATTCAAATATAACTCCCCTGACAGAACATACGGTGGAGAAATTTGGACCGGAGTAAACTCAACATTAACAGTTACTGACTCAGTGTTTGATGGAGAACATACAGTTCGTTCACAAATATATGCTGATGGTCTTAACTACAACATAAATATTGATAAATGTACATTTAAAAATTATAATGCATCAAATGCAGCTATAGGATTAAACAAAGCAGGTAACCTAACCGTAACAAATTCTATATTCCAGGATAACCTTGAAACCAGTTATGGTGGAGGAATATATATTAATGCTCGTGATTCTGTAGTGTTAATTGATAACTGTACTTTTGAAAATTTAATTGCTAATTACCGTGGTGGAGGAATATACACCCAAGGTATTACAACAGTTAAAAATAGTGTATTCAAAAAACTCAGACAAAAAAACCCTACTTATAATGCTGGAGCTATTTACCAATCCAACAATTATGCAGTATTAACACTTTCAAACAACACAATGGAAGATATCGTAGCAAATGCTGCAAATATATACATAGAAGGAGGTAAATTAAACTCATCATTATATGTAACCGGTGCAGATGTTGCAGTTGATCAGGAAAGTCCGGTAACATTAACATACAATGTAACTGATGATATGGGTAATTCCATTGACTTTAAAAATTCACCATTTATTATGTCAATAAATGATGAAAGAATCACAACTACTTTCGGAAATGGTACACTTTCATCCTCATTCGATGCAAGTTACGATCCGGGTGAATATCCAATCAATATCACTTGTGATGAAACAAACTTAATGGCTGGAGCTACAATCACAAAGAATACGCTTACTGTAAATGATATTGGATTACTTAATTATATCCAAGTACAAGATATGATTGATGAAGCAAGAACAGGAGCAACAATCAAAATAGACGGTCCTGTTTTCAGAGGAGCAAGTGAAGACAACATAGTTATTAATAAATCTGGAATAACTCTTGATTTCAATGGAAATACACTTAATGCTAAAAGTGGAAGAGTTTTCAACATTGACAATGTACAGAATGTCAAAATTCAAAATGCTGTTATTACCAATGTAGGTAATAAACAAGCATACAATGATAATGTTGAAGGAAGAATTGCATTTATTAATAATTCATATGTGGAAATTTCAAATGTAAATTTCACAGACAGTATTGCACCTAGCAATGGTTATGCTGCAAGTGGAAGTTTCATTTTAGCATTCTCTGAAGAAGCAGATAGTGTTTTAAAAATGGACAATTGTAATATTGAAAATTGTAGTGGAACATTCATAAACAGCATAAAGAATAATGTTTACTTAGATAATGTAAACTTTGAAAACAACAATTTATACTTAGGTTATTCATCAAGTTGGAATTCACTTATTGCAGATGGTGGATACTTAGAAGTTAGAAATTCAAAATTTATTAACAACACCCCTAACTTTGCAGCTATCGATGGTCAATCACAAAGTCTTCCAACAGGAGTATATGGAAGTACCTTCTTAACAAACAACGATGAATTAATTATTGACAATTGTACTTTCATAAACAACAGCAAAGGTAGTAAAGGAGCAGTCCATACAAACAACAACACAAAAGTAACAAATTCAATATTTATTGGAAACTCAGCTAACAGTTACAGCGGTTATGGTGGAGCTATTAGATCAGATAACGGTTATTTAGACATTGAAAAATGTATTTTTGTAAACAATTCTGCTTATTACTCCGTATCATCATGGAGTGGTAGTGTAAGCGGTAACGATGGTACTGCAATTTATAACACAAATGGTGACCTTAATATTAAAGATTCCATAATCATATCAAATATTACACAATACAGTGCAATTTACAATACTGCCAGTGATGTATCCATAGACATTAATGGAAACTACTGGGGTAATGACACTCCTGAAGGATTCTATAAATCAAGTACATCCGGTGCTGAAATTACAGTAGATGACTGGGTAATTCTCGACATTAGAGTAATTCCTGAAGAAAATAACAATTATAGAGACAACATTACTGTTAAAGCAGTATTCTGTAAAAACACAGACGGCAGCCAAGTAACTACTTTACCTGATTATGACAACGTTTCATTCGCATCAAAAATGGGTGAACTTGAAAAAGAATCCGTGGAAGTAGTTGGTTGTGAAGCAACAACAACATTCACTATTGGAAACAGTCCTTTCGTAATTACTGCAACTTATCCTAACATGGAAGCAGAATATGTTGGTGAAGCAGTAATGCCTGAACCAAAAATCATTACTTTAAATGATGGTAATTGGACAACCTATTTCAATGATGATGGAACACCAAATATGGAAATAATTGTTCCTAACAGTGAATTAAGATTTGAAGGCGAATTTAATGATAGATTTATGCTTATTACAGTACCATTAAACTTAACAACTGCCGATACTCAGGGAGTTCTTAAAAATAGTCCAATATTAGTTTTAAGTGATAATGTAAATATTACTAAACTTCAAATGATAGGTCAAGATACTGAAGAAGCATTAATTTTATCCGAAGATGCAAATAATCTCAACATTGAAGAAAACACATTAACCGTTAACAATACTCAGGATAAAATTGAAACCCGTTCAATAGTAATTGACGGTGGATCAAATATCAGAATACTTAAAAATAACATTACAACTATCGGTCCTGAAGACAATATTGCTTATGCAAGTAGTGGTATCATAAGAACCATCTATTTATCATCAATCGAAGTAAACTCAGCAAATGTGTTAATTAGTGAAAATAAAATTACAACCCAGAAAAATGAAAACCCTTCAGAACAACTAGGAACCATCTATGGTATTTACATACATGGAAAAGATGCTGACAATCCATTGGATTCTGCAGACATAGTTAACAATGAAATTATTACTGAAAGTGATGTTTACGCATACGGAATAAAAGCAGCATTTGTTAAAAATGTAACTATTTCAAACAACACAGTTAAAACAGAATCTAAAAATTTCGCTTCTGGTATTCATCCATATTCAATCTTCAATTCTGTGATTGAAAATAATAAAGTTACAAGTAAATCAGATGAAATCGCATATGGTATTGTTCTAGAAGGTTCAATGGATTATGATACATACGACGTATACACTTCCGAAGAAAACTTAGTAACTTCAAACATAGTCGATATCGAATCCAACTTTGGATGGGCTATTGAAACATTCGTTGGAGAAAGAAACAATATTACTTACAACAATATTACAGTAACAGTAAACAATGGTTTAGGTATTGGTTTAACCGATCGTAATTCTGTAGTAAGTTATAATAACATAGTAGTAAATGCAAAAGATTTAAATGCATCTGCAACTAGTTTCGATTATATTGATCCATACGCAACAGGTGTAAAAATTACAAACAATAACATACAAAGCGTACAATATAATGTAATAACGTTTAACAACATTACAGTAACTGCACCTGCAAACAATGTTTATGGTGTAAACTCTTCAACCAACAGAAACAACATAACAGATAACTTCATAATATCACCTGCAGGTTTAGGAGATGCTGGTGTACTTGAAACCGGTAGATACGGTACATTAAAAGATAACACCCCAAGTTCATTACTTACTGATGAAACTTACAGTGAATTCTTTGATGAAAACTGTGCATTAAAACCGGAATTTAATAATGCTGTACTCAAAGCATCAGGTGACTTTGAAGAAAATACTATATTTATCTTTGACAACGTTAATGTAACATTAACTAATGATGGTACGGCAGTATTCCATGAAGGTCAAATTATGACCGGTAACAATGCTACTGTTGTATTTGATGGATTAGTATTCGAAAACAGTATGGATGCTTTTGTTCTTGAAAGTGAAGGAAACACAATCAACAACACAATCATAAAGATTAACAGTGAAGATCCAATTCATGCAATATACGTATATGAAAACGGCAACACTATTGCCAACACAATATTAAACATTACTGCCCCTTCCGCAGATGTAGAATACAACAGTGACTACAGTGTAAAAGCACCAGCCCCTGCTGCAATAGTAATAAACAGTGACAACAACTTATTGGATAACGTGACAGTCTTCTTCGACGGAACAAGCAGCACAGGATCCTGGCCAACAGTAGACGGAATATACCTTGTATCAGATAAAACACCGATACAAAACAACACAATAAAAGATTCCACAGTAGAAGTTATTGGTGCAAACTACGTATACGGAGTAAATGTAGGAAACGCTAAAGACACAACAATCGAAAACATCAATGTAAAAGTTGATAGTGCATACTACTCAGATGCAATACAATTATTCGATGCAGACACTATAACAATCACAGGTACAGCAACAGCAACAGCAACTTCAGAAGCATATGGAGTATACAGTACCGCAATGGGAACTGGTTATTCTAAAAACATAGACCTCACAGGCTATGATGTAACTGTAACTGCAGCAAAAGCAACAGGTGTACTTATCGAAGGATCACAAAATGTACTTATAGCAGGTGCAAACTACAACATTACCGGTGATGACGCAACAGCAATCAACGCTCATATAGACTTTATGAACAACATCCCAACAAACATAACAATCACAGGATTAGACATAGCAATCGACACAACAGGAGACAGCAACGTATTATACTTCGGTAAAGCAGACAGCATAACAATTACCGAAAACAACATCGAAACTACCGGCGGATCAAAAATAAACTTCAATGAAACAACAAATGCAGAAGTAACCAACAACTACATATTAATTGGAGACATGATGAGTGGTTCATTCGGTGACTATGCAGTAATGACAACAGAAGAAGATACTGTAGTTGAAAACAACACACCTACCTCAAAAATTGTCGATGATCTCAACCAGCAAATCGAAGATCTTCAAAACGAACTTGATCAACTCAAAGCTCCAAAAGCAACAACACTCACATTAAACCCAATCACAGATGCAAAATACAACACTAACGTAACAATCTCCGGTTCACTTGTAAATGAAGACAGTATAGGATTATTCAACCAAGTAATCACCTTAACAATCGGTGACAAAACCGTTGACGTAATTACTAAAAATGGAGAATTCGAATACACAACAAGCTTCAAAACATTAGAAGAACAAACAGTTACAGCAACATATGCAGGTAACGATAAATACAATGCATCCGAAGATACAATTACATTTACCCTTGAAAAAGGAGACGTAATAGTAACAGTTGATGAAATTAGTGAAGTTGCTTATGGTGACAATGTAACCATTACTGGTAAATTCACCACATCAGATGGAAAAGCAATCAGTAACAGTAACGTAAAAATCACAATCAACAGCAAAAAATACTACGCAAAAACAGACAAAACAGGAAAATACACATTAAGTGTTAAAGTTTCTGCAGCAGGAATAAACAATGTAACCGTAGGATACAGTGGAAACAGCAACTACAACGCATACGAAGACACAACAACATTTAATGCTATAGCAAACAATGTTGAAGTAACATATGAACCAATCAGTGATGTAACCCTTGGTGACAATGTAACCATTACCGGTACATTCAAAGATGCAAATGGAAAAGCAATCAGTAACAGTAACGTAAAAATCACAATCAACGGCAAAAAATACTACGCAAAAACAGACAAAACAGGAAAATACACATTATCAGTAGCAACTACTAAAGAAGGCGTGAACAACGTGACAATAGGATACAGTGGAAGTGAAAAATACAACGCATACGAAACAAATACAACTTTCACAGTACTAAAAGCACAATAAATAGTTTTTTTAAACTATTTTTCCTCTCCTTTTTTTAAATTAATTCTAATTTTTAAATTTTTCCATACTATTTGAACTAATTATTAAAATATAACTATGAATTAAAATTTTTTAAGAAATCAATAAAACACGAAATATTTTTATTTTTCAAAAACAAAAATATTCTAAATATTAAGAATTAAATTAAATTATTATAATTAAATTGTTTTAATAGAATGAATTAATATTTTTCTTAATGATTTTAAATAAAATTTAAATATATTGGATAGTAAAATATTATTAGATGATAAAAAATGATTAAAGAAATGTTTGAAGATAAAAAAATTATTGGAGTAGTTGGTTTAGGTTATGTTGGACTACCTTTAAGCACAGTTTTCTCAAAAAAATATGAAGTTATTGGTTTTGATGTAGATAAATCAAAAATTGAAAACTATTCTAAGGGAATTGATGTGACTAATGAGTTAGAAGAAGATACTTTAAAAAATTCAAACATAAAATTTTCAAGTAATCCTCAAGACTTGTCAAAAGCTAATTTTATAATCATTACTGTTCCTACACCTATACATAAAGATGAAAGTCCTGATTTATCTTATGTTATATCCGCTACAGAAACCGTAGCGTCAAATATGAAAGAAGGGACAATAATAGTTTATGAATCAACAGTATTCCCTGGTGCTACTGAAGAAGTATGTATACCTATTATTGAAGAAATTACCGGATTCAAATGTGGTAAAGAGTTTAGTGTTGGATATTCTCCTGAAAGAATTAATCCCGGAAAAAATAGCAAAGACGTTTCTGATATCGTTAAAATAGTATCAGGTTATGATGAAGAAACCACCAACATTATTTCAGAAATATATGATTCCGTTTTAAATAATGGAATTTATAGGGCCCCGTCAATAAAAGTTGCTGAAGCGGCTAAAATAACTGAAAATATTCAAAGAGATGTGAATATTGCATTAATGAACGAATTATCAATAATTTTTGATAAAATGGATTTAGATACCAATGAAATTATTGATGCTGCAGGAACTAAATGGAATTTTATGAAATTTAGACCAGGTTTAGTTGGTGGACATTGTATTGGAATTGATCCTTATTACTTAATTTATAAGAGTAAAAAATTAAATTACTCCCCCAGATTATTACAAACTAGCCGAAATGTCAATGAAGATATAATAAACCAAATCATTAAAAACATACTGTTGACTTTTATAGATAATGAAGTAAACATTAAAAAAAGCAACATACTTGTCTTAGGTATTACATTTAAGGAAAACTGTAATGACATAAGAAATAGTAAAATCGTTGAAGTTATTGATGAATTAAAAGACATAGGGGCAAATGTTACAATATATGATCCTTTAGCTGATGCTGAAGAAGTAAAAACATTTTATGATTTGGAATTGAGTGATGATATTGAAGGAGAATATGATTCCATCATAATTGGTGTTTCACACGATGAATTCAAAGATTTAACTATAGATGACATTAATCGATTGTCTAAAAATAAACCAATAGTTTTCGATTTAAAATCTTTGTTAAAAGAATTATCTAAAGAAGACATAGTATATTGGTCATTGTAATTAACTAACTTAAATAAAAAGGAGGATATGTATGCTATCAAAAATTAAAGAAAAACTTTTAAATTTAAGTAATAGTTACGTATTTTATAAAAATAATTATGAAAAATTATCTGCTATCAATGAGAATAATAAACAGATAATAAATGTATTAAAAGAAGAAAATAATGAATTGAAAGAATATTACAAAAATTTAATTGATAATCAAGAAAAACTAGATAGTAAAATGGGCGAATTATTTTCTTCAAACAAAGATCAGACAATCCAATTCGAAAAAGTACTGAATAATCAGGAAAATCAGGACCAAAATATCAAATCAATAATAGACAACAACTTAAAGATATTATCCAAACAAAATGAAATAAGTACTAACATTCTAAACAATGAAAAAGAAAACCAAAACATAATCTTAAATGAGATAAAGATGACTGATGAAATACAAAAATTACAAATGGATAAATTATTAATTAATCAAGAAAATCAGAACCAAAACCTCAATACAATTCTAGAAAACAACACAAACATACTTACCAATCAAAACAAACAAAATGAGATAAGTAATAATATCCTTTCTAAAGAACAGGAAATTAATGAATCTTGTTTAAGAATAGAAAAAACTTCAGTTCATTCAAATATTAAATTAGACAGTAAATTTAATGAAAATCAACGTTTCATAGATAATAAAATCGAGTACCTGGTTAGAAAAAACAACTATGATAATTTACTAGTTAATTCAAACATCAATCTTTCAGAAAACTTTCCTGAAAAAGTGAATGTTAACTTAGAATACGAATCAAAATAGGTAAAGGAGAAAATTTATGGTCTTTTTTTCAATTATTTTAACTATTTTTTCAGATACACATTTAGAAGAGTGTTTAAACTCAATTTTTTCACAAACAAATAGTGATTTCGAAGTTATATGTATCGATACCACCAATTCAGAAAAAACTGATGAAATCATGAGTAAATTTTTAATGGACACCCGTATAACACGAATTAAAATAGATACCACTACAGAAAATACAGGTGATATTAAAAATATTCTTATTAAAAATTCTAAAGGAAAATACATATCTTTTTTAACCTCGAATAATGTATTATCCCATCCGGAGATATTGGAAACATTATCAAAAAGTTCCGAGAATGCTGAATTACTATCTTCAAACATCGAGATTATAACTAAAAACATAACAAGCAACCCCTTTGATAATCCAATATGTACCAAATATACAGAAAATGGAGAAAATAAAGTAGAACAATATGGGGTTCCATACCATTTATCAAGAAATATAATAAAAAAAGAATTTATTATGAAAAATAATATATCTTTTAGAAGCATGAATTATTGTGAAGACATATTATTTTTATCTGAAATTTTATCAAAGACTTCCACATACACATGTAGACCAGATATTTTTTGTAAAGAATACATGGAAGACAATAAAAGTATAACTCCACAAATATTAACAGATTATCTCAAATGTTATAAAGAGTTACTGAAAATATTTACTGATAAAAAAGAGTTTGAACCAATATTAAATAAAATATCAGAAAATTTTATTAAAATAAAAGATTTGAAGTGTGATGTACCTTCCTATAAAGAGTATAAAATAATTGAAAAAGAAATTGATGAAATTTCAGACATTTGTACTAAAAAGAAATATCCTTTTTCATACATTGTGAAAAGAAAACTCCGATACGTTAAAAATAGAAATCATGACAAAGTTACTAATTTTGATGTTTTAATATCCATAGTTATTCCAACATATAATGTGGAAGAATATTTGGATGATTGTTTAGTAAGTTTAATAAATCAAACCTTTGAAAATTTTGAAGTAATACTGGTCGACGATTCATCTACCGATTCTACTGTTGATATTATTAAATATTATGAAAAAATAGATCCTAGAATAAAATTTATTGAAAAAGAAAAAAAGAGCGGTTCTGGTGGATCAAGAAATTATGGAATGAAATATGCACGAGGGAAATATATCCAATTCTTAGATGCTGATGATTGGTTAGATTTAGATTGTCTGGAAAAATTATATTCATATGCGGAAGAATATGAAACGGATATCGTAATATTCAAATTAATAAATTATGAAACAGAAGAAAAAATATTTTATAAAAGCAGATATTATTCAATTCCATCACTCGATGATTTTAAAAACAAGGCATTTAATTTAGATGATGTTGAAAATAAACTGTTTTATATTGCAGTTAGTCCAGTAAACAAACTTTATTCTCGCCATTATTTAGAAAGTATAAATGCCGTATTTCCTGAAAAATATATTCATCAGGATAATCCTTTCTTTTATCAGACATTTTGTGATGCAGAAAGAGTGTATTTAACAGATGAATATTTTTATAATAGAAGACGTACAAACAGTTCAATTTCAACAAGGTTAGATGGTACTCAAATCGGAACAATTGAAATTGTTGAATATATACTGAATGTTTTTATCAACAATACATTATATGAAAAATTTAAAAGACCTATGTTAAATTTATTAGTTTATAAAGTTCGGAATCGTAGAAAACAAGTGGGAGAAGAGTATAAAGAAGAATATTATAAAAAAGCTAAAAGAAAATTCTTTAAATTTATGTTCACTTATGGATTAATAGATGATTTAAACGAAAATTTAAATCATGAAAATAAAGAATTTTTTGACAAAATTGTATATTCAGAAAATTATGAAAAATATTTAGAAATGAAATGATGTGGATGATACGATGTCTTTACCGGATTTAAAAAAACAGATAATTGAACGAGATCCAGATTATATATTCTATAAAAAAGGGTACTGTGAACTAAAAGAAGAAAAAGAAAAGAATGAGACTTATTTAAAAAACAAATTAAAAACCTATGAAGAAACATTCAGTAAACTAGAAAAAGACAATGCAACAATTATAAACTTATTAACCAAATTAAATGAAATAGAAAACAATAATACTGATTTAAATAAGAACTTAATGGATAATCTCAATAACTTAAATACCAATTTAAATACCACTGTGGCAGATAACAATGAAATTACATCCAATATTATTAATCAGAATTATGAAAAAATATCTGAAAACATAACCTCTCTGGAAAAAGAAAACTATGATGGAACAAACAAAACACGGGAGCTAATAACCGAATTAAATAATAATATCACAAATTTAATCAATGATATTAACCGGGAACATTCATCCAATATAAATCAAATTTCATCAGAAATATATGAAAAATTCCAAGTTTTAGACAACAATAATAAAAAAATAGAAAACAGCATCAACACACAACAACAAATCAACGAAAAAAACAACACACAAATAGAAAAAATCATAAACATACAAAAAACATTCGGATCAAATCTTTTTTCACTTACAGAGAATATGGAAAAACAACTGAATAACAATTACACAGGAATAGAAAACATAACCAAAACACAACAACAAATCTACAAAAAAAACAACATACAAACAATAGAACTAGAAAATAAGGTAGATTCCCTAAGTAAAAAACAAAATAAAAACATCACACAAATAGAAAACCTCATCAAAAATCAAAAATCAATAGATAATAACATATATTCACTAACAAAAAACATGGAAAAACAATGGGATACCAACAGTACCGAACTCAAAAACATAACCAAAACACAACAACAGATTAATAAAGAAAACACTACTCAAACCAAAGAACTAAAAAACATAACCAAAACACAAACAAAAGAACTTTCAGAACTTCAAAAGATTAAAAAAGATTTAAAAGTATCGAATGATAATTTAGATGAAAATATTAAAGAAACATACCACTTCTTAGAAAAATCATTTAAAAGAATTGAAAAAGATTTCAATTCAGAAAATTATAAGAAAATGGAAAAAACAATGAACGAAATTAAGTACTCTTTAATATTTAAGGATACTATTAAAAGTTCAGAGTGGCTAACCAATAATAAGTTTTCTTTAAACAACAGCTCATCCAACTATTCATATATGTACTTATTATATCGTGTTTTAGATGAAACTCATCCAAAGAACATATTGGAATTTGGTTTAGGTCAAACTACTAAAATGATTAATCAATTTTCTGAATATTACTCATCTAAGGTGAAAGTTATAGAGGATAATGAAGAATGGATTAAACATTTCTCCAAGTTTTTAGATGATAATAAGAATATGGAAATTCTGAAAACGGAACTGGAAGAATTTGACAGTAAAAATTCAACAAATATACGTTACAATTTAAAATTAAAGAAAAGGGACAAATTTGATTTAATATTAGTTGATGGTCCTTTTGGCGGACGTTTAGGTGATGAAAAAATACCTCAGGAATATCCTCGTTCAAACATTTGGAATTTAGTGGATAATTTAAAGGATGAATTTATAATAATATTCGATGATTATGATAGACCGGGTGAAAGAAACACTGCAAGTGAACTGATGAAAAAACTTGACTCAAACAATATATCTTACATGAAAAAAATGTATAAAGCTTTAAAATATCAGTTAATAATATGCTCAGAGAATTATAACTTCTTAACATGGTTATAATTAAAATGTAACTCCAATTACTCTCTACGTGAATTTTTATATGATTGGATATATGTCTTATAGAACTTGAAAGTGATTATGTATGATGAATATAAAGTATGTTAATTTGGAAGAAAAATCTTTACCTAGCCATAATTCGGAAATATTTGGAGAAGAATATGGTAATTTGGATTTAATGTATCGTTACATCTATTTAGATTGTACTCATAAAGAACGTTGTTGTCGACAAAGTTTAAAAATTGATAAAAATGGGCTAAATATGGATTATAATAATCTTACCTTGATTTTGATACATGCAGATACTTTTTTAAATAAAGTTGACAATTCATTAGATATATTATTAAAATATTGGTTACATCTTGGAGTTACTAAGATTATTTTATCATCAGAGAATAATTTCAATATTGATGATCAAATAAAAAACAAATTCAAAGAATTTACTTGGGTAACATTCGATTATTCAAATAATAATAAATCAAAAATTATCAATGAATGTATTAAAAAAGTTAACACCGAATACGTTTTAATATGTGATGATAACAGTTTTATTTCAGAAAACAATTTTAAAGAAAATTTTTCATTATTGTCCCATTATGATTTTATTTTTCCATCAAATAGATCATTTTTAAAAATAGATTCCATTAGAACTGCTGATAAAAAATCATTTATTGAGGATATTGAAACTGAAAAAAAAGAATTCCTGAATTTTGATTATCCTTTTATTTTTTGTAAGTTAAATTCCTTGAAGAAAATAGGTTGTTTCAATCCTTCTTTAAAATCTGATAAAATAATGATGGATGACTTAAATATAAGAATTAATATGTCTGATTTTTTAGTTAAACGTTACGAAGAATCTTTATATTTATTCGGATTAACTGATTTAGTTATAGATAAAGATAGTGAAACTGAGCTAAGCCATATTTTTAATTTATCTAAATTAAATGATTTGAATAGTTTAATAAATCAAAATGAGGATATGTTTTACTTTTCAGAAGAAGTTACTCCTGATGATGATTTCGATTTTTCGAATGATTATAAAATATCGGTAGTGATTCCAGTCTATAACTGTCAAGAGTTTTATTTAGATAGATGTATCAAATCACTCAAGAATCAGAGTATTGGATTTGAAAAGATTGAGATAATCATTGTAGATGATGGATCAAAATATAAGAAATCTCATGAAATTCTTAAAAAATACTCTGAAAAATATGAAAATGTAAAAACATATTTCTTAGAAAAAAATCAGGGTTCCGGTGCCGCAAGAAACTTCGGTATTACTAAAGTCACAACCAAGTACATATGTTTTTTAGATTATGATGATTATTATATAAAATCTTATTGTGAAAATGCATATAAATCAATGAAAGAATCAGATATTGATTTATTCATATCAAACTATATTAATTTAGCACGAAAACCATTTTACCTTATTAATTGGAATTTTTTAAATTTGGTTAAAAATAAAAAATATCTTGATGATTATGAAGATGACTTGAATATTTTAAAGATAGATCCTTCTATTTGGACAAAATGCTATCGTAAAGAGTTTTTGGATTCGAATAATATATCCTTCTCAAATTTTAAAGTAGCTCAGGACAATTTATTTAATGTAAAAACGTTGTTTAAAGCCAAGGGCATTAAGTTATGGAATGTACCCTCTGTAATCTATGATACCAGAGATAATGAAAATGAAGAATTAAAATCAAGAACTTTAATTATCAATAAAGAAGCACTTATTACAAGAATTAAAGTTTATGAAGAAATACTGAAATTATATAATACTTATGCTCCACAAGAATTTTTAAATAAATTAAACTCGAGTTTAAACTATTGGACAAAAAGCCACCTGTTAAAATCCAACCTAAACAAAAAGGAATTTATTGAAGTTGTAGATACAGCCCATAACTTATTCAACATACGTGTGAAAAATACGACAATTAAAATACCGGAAAAATATACAAAACTATTCGAATCAATAGCTTATAAAAATTATGATGAATCATATAACATTTATTTAGACAATAAAGAAAATCTTTGAGAAGGTTAGAATATGGAACAATTAGTAGATAAAATAGTAAATGTAACTTTTGATGAATTAGATGACCAAAAATTACCATTAAACGAAAAATATGGATTAGTAGTTAATTATAAAGATGTGGATTATAAATTTTTAATACATATTAGAGAAGATGCAGCTAAATTAATGGCATTTGGTTCAGGAGTTCTTCCTGAAACTGAAATTGAAAAATTCAGAGGAAGACCCTTATTTAAAAGACAAAGCTGGGATAATAAAAAAGAGATGGATTTTTCAACAATTTTTTATGATGATCCAACCAGAACAACATTCCCTAATCTTAGAGGTGGTTGGGCAGTAGGTTCCAAAGAAGACTGGTACTTAGAAAATATTGCCAAAATTTTTGAAAAAATATTTTACGTATATAACATTGAAAATGAAGATGTTGTATTTTATAGCAGCAGTATGGGTGGGTTTATGTCAATACAATTAGGTACATTTCTTCCTAAAACTACAGTGTGGGCAGATATTCCTCAAACTGATTTAAAAAAATATTCCCACTACAAGTATTTGAAGAAAGAAATATTTGAGGATAATGTTGATTTGGAAAAATATAATGTAAGATTGGATTGTATTGAATTGATGAACAGAATGAACTATGTACCTGAAATATATCTTGTTATGGACATTTCGGATTATGACTTAAAAAATCATTTCTATCCTTTTGTAAAAAGATTATATGATTTTGACAAGGATATTTTTGAAAAAAATATTAAATTTTTGATCAATCCTATTGAGGCTCATTCATTCCTTAAATATGAACAATTTATTTTACTGAAAAATAAATACTTTGTAGATACTAAATTTGATGATATCGAATTCTTTTCAGTAATCCGTGGCACAGACATAGATGTGAAACTGGAAAAAATAAGTGATATAAACACAGTTATTGAAGATATGGAAAAATTAATCAATGAAGAAAAATCAAATCTTGAATAAAACTGTGTTTAACCCCCTTTTATACTATTTTTAAATGAAAACTCTTTTTTAAAAATTATTACGAATTAAGCTGTGTATTTTAAAATTAATCAAGATTTTTTATAAATAAATAATATTAATTTAAAAAATCATATAGAAATATATCTTTCAAAAATATTTTAAAAATATTAAATTATTTTTGAGATGATAAATATGACAGAGAGTAATTAAAATGTTTAATAATAAAACAAAAACGTTTCTATTACTCACATTAATATTCGTGACATTATTGGGAATATCAGCTGCCACAGCTGCCAATATATACAACAACGCAACTGATGCACCCCATATTTCACAGGATACTACAACACAATCAGAAGATTCTGTAAGTGATAATAGTATCATTACAACAGACGTGAGCAATAAAAACACGCAAATAACAAAACAGACTGTTAAACAAGACGAAAAAAGTGATGGTGAAGCAAACTTTGATGATTTGTATAATGATCTTCAAGGTTCCAGCGATATTACACTCAACAAAGATTACAAACACGTGGATGGAGACCACGGATTCATAGCTATCAATGAGAACAAAATTATCAATGGAGCAGGCCACACCATAAATAGTGGTAACATAAACCTTTTCACAATAAATACCACTTCAACATTGACGCTGAAAAACCTAAAAATTAATGGTGAAGGTACATTATCTTCCAACGTAATTAAAGTAAACGGAAACTTAATCTGTGATAACGTAACATTTGACATGGAAAATACAAATATTGCCAGTACATCCAATGCAATTATTCGTCATGACACGAATTATGCAAACAGTACAATAACCAACTGTACTTTTGAAAATATTGCAGGAACAGTAGGAGCGATTGATGCCTATCGTTTTGGACATTTAGAAGTTGATGATTGTACATTTAAAAATATAACTTCCAAAAACGCTGCAATAAGAATCTACAATGGTAATGCAGATTATATGCCTAAGTATATTGTTAAAAATTCCAGATTTGTAGATTGTATTGATTCCAATTATGGTGGAGCAATTTATGTAAACAATATGAACACACACTTATACGTGGATAACTGTTATTTTGAAAATTGTCAAGCCGGAAAAGGAGCAGCAATTAGTGCAGCTTCAAAAAATTTAACTGTTACAAATTCACAATTCATAAATAATGAAGTTAATGGATCTGCCGTTGATTCAAAAGGTACAATAACAACCACCAACAATTATGCAGTAATTTACACTAGCGGCAACACAATGAATGACCCCGGAATAGCCGGTGCAGAAATATATATCCAACAAGGTAAAATTAATTCACCAGTTATAAAAGGTGAAGACATAACTGCTAATGCAAACGAGGAAATAACTATCAATTATACCATTACAGATGATAATGGTAACAGTGTACTGTTAAAAGATGTCACTTACTCATTCACAGTTAATGGAGAAACATATAGCGCCGATTACAATAATGGAACCATTTCAAAAACAATTACTGCACCTGCAACAGATGGAACATATCCTATTGAAATCTCATTAAGTGATAATGGAAAAATTGATGGAGAAGCAAGTATTACAAATGCTGTGCTTAATGTTGGAAATCCAACACCATCCGGCGATGTAATAACTGATCAAACTTACTCCGAGTTTTTCAATGATGATGGTACCATTAAGGAAGGATCTATTTCCGAAGGAGAAACTGCCAAATTTGATGGAACTTTCACAAACAGAAAATTCAACATCAACATTCCAATGACAGTCGATACAGGAAATAACCAAGCAGTATTTGATGGCTGTAGCATTACAATCAATAATGAAGTAAACATCAAAAATATTAAAACAACCAACACCACAGTAGTTGTATCCGGCGATAAAACATTGAATATAATTGACTCTTCATTTGCCAATAAAAGTGGAAATACAAGAGTATTTGATGTTGAAGGTGGTGCAACCGTTAATGCAGAAGGATCCAATTTCACCAATCTTGGTGATTGGGGAGCATTCTATTTCGCATCAGGCAGTAATGCTAACTTCAAAGACTGTGTATTCACAAACTGTAGTAACACAGGCAGTAGACAGGAAGGTGGAGCTATAGAAATACGTGGTAGTGGAATATTCACAATAGATAATTGTAACTTTATGAATAACACTGCTTCTTTAAGAGGTGGAGCAATATATTCAAAAGGTAATTTAACCATCCGTAATTCTACATTCACTGGAAATAAGGTTACAACAGAAATCATTAACAAGAATCAAGGTGGAGCAGTATTATATGTTGAAGGCGACCTATACCTTTACAACAATACAATGACAGACAACACAGCTTTAACTGCTGACATCTACAACTCTTATGCAACAATTCATACACCTGTAATTATCACAATAAATGATGCTGAATGTGAAGAACGTGGAACAGTAGATTTAACAGCAACTGTTACTGATGCAGATGGGAACACCATCGATTTAATAGCAGAAAGTACGGGTATATCCGGTCTTGATGATGCAGAATACTTGTTAAATCTTAACTTAACCGTTGAAGATAATAAATATAATGTAACAAGAAATCAATCCCTTAAAGGAGAAATAACCCGCACAATTGCCCCTGAATTACCTATTGGTAATTATACCATAAATGCAGAAATCAATCCTGAAGAATTGCCTGAAGCAACAATTACCACAGGTACATTACATATAATAGAAGTTCCTGCAACAACTTATACAAAACTTCAAAAAATGATTGATGAAACAACAGAAGATACTATAACTATAGAAAAAGAAGTAGTTAGAAGTGCAACAGAAACAGTTGTCGTATTAAATAAATCAGTAACTATTGACTTGGATGGTTTAACTTGGGACGCTAATCAAGGTCAAGCTATTGAAGTAGTTGATGGTGTAACTGCAACAATTAAAAATGGTATTATCTTTAATATAGGAAATGATGAACCAAGCACAAGCAATGTTCATGGAAGACTTGCAAAAATTACCAACGGTAATTTAGTATTAGAAAATATTACTATTACAAATTGTTCTGCACCTGATTATGGTTACACAAGAGGCAGCCTTATAAGAATTAACAGTGCAACATCTTCATTGACAGTAAACAATTGTACAATAGAAAATATTACTGGCCGATTTGTAATTGATAATGGAAGAGGAACACTTGACATCAACAATTCCAAATTTATAAACAATGATTTAGGTTCAGTAGATTCACTTATTGAAATAATGGGTAAAACAACCATAAATAACTCCCAATTTGATAATAATGCTGCAAATTGGGGTGTAATATATGGAAATAATCAAAAAGATTTATTAACACTCAATAATGATGTATTTAGCAACAATAAAATAACTGTTGGAGCTCCAGTAGTAACTAAAGCAGATACGATGGTTACAAATTCCAAATTCCTAGATAATAAAGCCACCAGAATGACTGGTAAAAGTGGAGCAATTTATACT
Organism: Methanosphaera sp.; assembly: GCF_016282985.1. Taxonomy (GTDB): domain Archaea; phylum Methanobacteriota; class Methanobacteria; order Methanobacteriales; family Methanobacteriaceae; genus Methanosphaera. The sequence continues at coordinate 3,047 of NZ_JAEELZ010000127.1, read as the reverse complement.
AACGGTGGATCATTAACAGTAAACAGTTCTATCTTCATAGGAAACACAGCTAATGATAATGATGGAAGCATTATTCACCATTCAGGATATATTCCTGGTGATTTAATAGTAACAAATTCCGTTCTTATCCCTGCAGATAGTAAAGCTGCAATATATAATGAAGCTGAAGATACCATTTCTGCTGTAGCAAACTATAACTATTGGGGAACAAACAGCACCCCATCAAGTTACGTGAAATCAGGAACTTATGAAGATGAATGGTATGATGAATATGATTGTACACCTATAGAAGTCAAATACTGGATAGTAATGAACACAAGCATAACTCCTGAAGAATTTTCTGTAGATGATGAAGTGGTTATAGAAACTTCATACAACAAATACACCGATGGTGCAGAATTCTATGATTTAGAAGGTACAATTCATGAAATGAATATTTCTTTCACTGCAACCGAAGGTACTGTTGATCCGGAAAATGTCCTTACTGAAAATGGTGTAGCAACTGCAACATACAAGGTAACTGCAGATTCATTCACTATAACTGCAACAGATTCATTTGTAACCAATGTTATTGAAGCAACTGCAATACCTACAGAACCAGTCGTAATCACATTAAATGATGGTAACTGGACAGAATATTTCAATGACGATGGAACAACCAAAAGAATTGTAACCCCTGGAAGTGAACTTAGATTCGAAGGTGTATTTAATAACAGAGAAATGGTTATTACCATCCCATTAAATATAACTACAGCAGAAACCCAGGCTGTTCTTAATAATTGTACATTAGTTGTTGGAGCAAATGATGTGAACATTACAGATATTCAGATGAATTCTAACGATGTGGAAGGTTCACTTATCTATGTTGAAGATGCAGAAAATACACGCATCGAAAACAACGATCTAACGCTCATAAATACTGGTGAAAAAGTTATTACCAATACAATAGACATTAGTGATTCAGAAAGCATTATCATACGTGGAAACAACATCACAACTGTTGGTCCTGAAGAAGATATCATATATGATAACTTAGGTCAATTCAAACAGATTTACACAGCTTCCATTAATATAGAAACTTCCAATGCAGTCACTATAGAAAACAACACTGTTTCAACCAAAGGTAATGGTAAAATTACAGATGTAGGTACAATCTACAGTATTAACGTAATCGGCAAATACGTATATGATGATGAAGAATACATCGCATTTACCAAAATTACAGACAATACAGTTTACACCGAAGCAGCACAATACGCTTACGGTATTAACGTTGGTCATGCAACCACAGGCCTTGTAACAGGCAACAATGTAACAAGTGTTGGCGGTTATTATGCTGATGCTATCCAAGGATATAATGTTTATGAGTTTGAATTCACAGATAATACCGTGAATGTTACTTCAGATAACATGGCTTACGGTATAATTGCAGAAGGATTCTTCTACGTAGATGATGACTATAACATGGATTGGCCTACCGTTGAAGACAACATCATAGCAAGCAATGAAATAACACTCAAAGGTAAAGATGCATGGGCTGTTGAAATAGTAATTGGAACAGAAAACACTGTAGAATACAACAACATCACCATTGAAGCAAGCAATGGTGTAGGTGTAGGTATTGCAGATTGTGATGCAACAATTATTGAAAACAACAACATTGACATAACAGCAACACAGGAAAGTGGAATTAATAATGGAGATGCAGTAGATTCATACACCACAGGTGTAAAAATAACTCCATCCAACAGCAGAATTAAGTCACCACACGAAAACAACGTAACATCAAACAATATTACAATAATCGCAACAAACGATGATGTATCAGCAGTAAATGTAACAAGTGACGACAACATAATCAGCAGCAATTATCTCTTATCACCAGCAGGCAGAGGAGATAAGGCAGTAGCAGACACTGGAGAAGACAACACCATAGAAAACAACATTCCGGATTACAGATTAACCGATGACACTTACACTTTCTACTTCGATGAAAACGGTATATTAAAAGAAGAATACAACAATACCGAAATTCCAATATATGGTGACTTTACAGAAAACACCCAGTTCATATTTGAAGGTGTAAATGTAACCATTAAAGCTGATGAATTCGCAACATTACACGACAGCCAAATTATAACAGGCAGTGATGCAACCGTTGTACTTGATGGAATTACCATCATGAACAAAGACATGGATGCCATATACTTTGAATCAAACGGTAATGTAATTAACAATTCAATCATATTTGTAAACAGCAGTATGCCATTACACCTAATAGAATTTGCAGGTGACGAAAACACAATCACCAACTGTATTATTACAGCATACATCCCATCTGCTGATGTTGTATATGATAAGGATTATGTGGGATTACCACAATCCAGTGCATTATACATAAGCTCAAACAACAACCTCATAGATAATGTAACAGTAGTTGTTTATAGTTACGATGTTGCTGAAGGTGCATATTACCCAAGTATTGATGCAATAGACATTCAATCAACAGGTAAAGGAGTTGTAATCGAAGGAAACACACTCAGAAACGTTACCGTAATAGCAACAGGTTCCAACTATGTATACGGTATTAACGTGGGAAGAGCAAAAGACACCACAATCGAAAACGTGGACATTGACGTGGACAGTGACTACTACACCAACGGTATCCAATTATTCGATGCAGTAGACATAACAATCGACGGTACAATCGATTCAACAGCAGCTACCCAGGCATACGGAGTATACGCAACTGCAATGGCAGTTGGAACATCCAGTGGCATTGACCTAACAGGATTAAACATAACCGTTGAATCACCGGATGCAACAGGCGTATTAATCGAAGGTGCCAGCGACGTAATAATAGCAGATGCAACCTATGACATCAAAGGTGGCAACACAACAGCAGTAAACGCTCACGTTGACTGGATGAGCAACATCCCAAAAAACATAAACATCACAGAAATGGACATAAAAATCAACGGTACAGAAGACAACAGCATCCTATACTTCGGATTATGTGACGGAGTAATAATCACAGATTGTAACAT
>NZ_JAEELZ010000126.1 GCF_016282985.1 Methanosphaera sp. | reverse complement strand
GTGAAAGTGGGATATTTTTGTGAAGCAGTACAGGATGATTATCCGCACAGAAGAACAGTGCAATTGATAATGTATGCGAAAGACATTACAGGAGACGTTAAAATAAGTGATGAGCATGATGATTGGATGTGGGCAAGTATTGATGAGATTAAATCATTGGATATTACTTCATCACTTGAAAAAATAATTGAAAAAAGAAATAATGAAATTTAAGAATTATTTTTAAAAAATAATGTGGAAAATGCAAATATACTGCCCAAAACTGTCAATGCAACCAATACAATAAGTAAAATATTTACATCATACAATTGAAGGATATTGCCTCCAATGAAATTAGCAAAAATTAATCCAATTGTTACTGTTGTTCCTAAAAAAGCTTGAGCTTCATATTGATCTTCTTCATCAACTATTTCAGTTGTTAAATGGACTGAAGCAGGAGCAATAAGAGCATAAGTCACAATTTGTAAAACTTGGGCGACATAAATATCAAAAGGATTTTGAGCAAAGAAAATTATTAAAGAACGTACAATATAAAAAAAGCTAGATAAAATAATTAAATTTTTTGCAGAGACTTTATTTAATATCTTTATAAATAAAAACATTACAGGTAATTCTAAAATTGAAGCCAATGAATTAGAAATACCTACATTAGATATATTTCCTCCAATATTTTCAATAATGTTTATCAAATAGCATTCAAAAATGTTTTGAAATGTCATCATTAGAGTCATTACAATTAAAATTATAGTGAAAAGTGGATATTTAGTTAAAATATTATTTTTAAATGATGTATTATTCTTAGTTCGACTATCATATCCGTAATATGGAAGCCAATAAATAACAATAATCATTAAAATAGCTGATACCAATGAAAATAACGGTATAATCATTACATTAAAATCAGTTAACATGAACCCGATAACACTTGCAAAAATAGAAAATGATAAGGAACCAAAACCCCGTGCAACACCAAAATTAGTCTCAACACCATGATTTTCATAATAAAATGGAGAATAATTTATAAAAGGATACATAACACCAGATACAATAATCATGACTGAAAACATTAAGGAACACCATACATTTTGGAGCAAAAACATTGCTAAAACCGATATAATTACAATAATATTTAAAAAAACTAAAAGTTTTTGCCATGAAAAATGACGGATGTCAACTTGCCGGCCTATTAATGGTTGTAAAATTGATGAAAGTAATGCTGAAATTCCAATTATTAATCCAATATCGCTATAAGGAATTCCTAAACTGTTAAGAAAGAAAACACCATAACTATATATGGTTAAAAAAATAATGAAAAAAAGGGCGAATAATAAATAGCAACCACAATTAATTTTAGTTTTATTTTCCAAGGCCATCATTATACTCTCCTAATCTGATTTTTCTATTTGAAACTTATTAATATAATCCAAATATACTTTTTCCATATCTTTTCCAAATTTTTCCTTTGAAAATCTTAAAGAAGATTTTAAAGCATTATTTTTTAATTGGGCATAACCTCCACCCATATTAAATATTTTAATAATATAGTTAATAAATTCTTTTTTATTTGTATATGTAAAACCATTAATACCGTTTTCAATAACATTATCTAAAGATTCATCATATCGACAAACAAGAGGTATGGAAGATGCAAGTGCTTTCATATAAGTAATTCCTTGAGTTTCACAGGTAGAAGCGGAAACAAATATATCCGCAATATTATAATATTTATATGTGTCTTCAGGAGAAATAAGTCCGACAAAACGCACATAATGCTCCATGTTTAACTTTTCAACCTTATTTTTTAAATTTTTTAGATACAGTCCTTCTCCACCAATTATCAATACAATATCTTTATTTTTTAAAATCAGATCCGGAAGAAACTCAATTAATTCATCCAAATTCTTTTCTTTTGAAATTCTTCCAATTGAAATTAAAACTTTGGAATTTTCATTTATATTTATCTGTGATTTAAGTTTGTTTTTCTCAAATGATGATAAATCCTGGTTAAAATTAGATATGTCAACTCCAGTTGGAATAACATGAATGGGTAACGTAATATGTATCTCTTTAAGGAATGGAATCATTTTTTCACTTGGAACAACTATGGCAGAAGAATTAGAATAACAGCTTTTAATAAGATTTTTTGAAAAAAATTTTCTAATAATTCCAATGGGAATTAATCCTCGGGTAAACTCTTCCCACAAAGTGTGAGAAGTATTAATATAAGGACTGTTACATTTTTTAGCAAGTTTTTTTCCAACACTACCTGCATACCATTCAGTTTGAACATGAATAATATCGGGATTCCATGAAATGATTTCATCCAAAACCTTATCATTGTATCTGAATGACTGTCTAAAATCAATGAAAGGAAGAGAAAAAGAGCCTATTAAATAATTATCTTTAATAATTTTAGATTTATGATTTCTAGACATTAATAAAACCCTAACATCATGGCCTTGATTAATCAACTCGGATTTTAAAGTAGCTATTGAACTAGAAACACCACAAACCTGATTTTCATATGTGTCTGTTGTAAGCAGAATTTTCATTTAATCCCCCAAAGAGGGAAGCAATCTAAAAAAAATAAATAAATAACTTTAGAGTATTTCATCTAAAGCTTTTACAAATTCATCAATGTCTTCTTTAGTGATGATTAAAGGAGGTACGAATCTTAATACTTTATCTGCAGTACAGTTGATTAAAAATCCTTTTTCACGGAGTTTGTCAACATATTCTGCACCAGGTTTAGTTAATTCCAAACCCACCATCAATCCTTTACCTCTAACATCAGCAATGATTTCTTTATCTAATTTTTTAAGTTCTTCAATAAAGTAATTACCGACTTCATTAACATTATCCAAGAGATTATCTTCTTCAATAGTATCCAATACTGCATTTGCCGCTGCACAAACTAATGGTCCGCCACCGAAAGTGGTTCCATGATCTCCAGGAACGAATGCGCTGGCTACTTTTTCGGTTGCAAGAATTCCGCCCATTGGGACTCCTCCACCGATT
>NZ_JAEELZ010000125.1 GCF_016282985.1 Methanosphaera sp. | reverse complement strand
TGGTGAGACTCGGGAAGTAACTACTGATAAAGATGGAAAATTCACAGTTCCATTTGATAATGTGGTACCTAGTCAAAACAATATTACAGTAAGTGATGGAAATGATACTGTTGATGTTGATACAGTAGAAGATAAGTTCTTTGTACCAGTATTAGACACTAATATTACAATTGATCCGATTGACGATACGTTGGTTGGTGATGATGTGACTGTTAGTGGTTCATTATGTGATGAGAATGGTAAGGCTGTCAGTGGTGCAGATGTGACTGTTTCTGTTGATGGTGTAAAACAGACTGTTCAAACTGATAAAAACGGTAAATATACTGCAACTTTCCCAACAGATAGTGTTGGAACAAAAGATGTTAAAGTTGAGTATGCCGGAAACGAAAAATATGATAGTGCTAAAGAGGATGCTAAGGCAAATGTACTTCCTAATAATGGTACTTTAAGTCTTGAATTACCTACTGATGCAGTTGTAGGAGAACCTACAAGCATAAATGGTACTTTAACTAATCAAGATGGAAAAGCAGTACCAAATACTCCTGTTAACGTAACAGTTAATGGTAAAGTATATTCAACTACTACAGATGAAAACGGAAAATTCACTGTTCCTGTTGATAATGTAGTAGCAGGTACAAATAACATTAAAGTAAGTGCAGGAAATGAAAATATCACAGTAAAAGATGTTGAAGATACATTTAATGCAGATAAACAAAACAGTATCCTTACAATCGACCCAATTAGTGATGCTAAAATGGGAGATAACGTAACTATAACAGGAAAATTGACTGACGAACGAGGAAATCCAATTAGTGATTCAGTTGTAACAATCACAGTAAATGGTGAAGAATTCAATGTTACAACAGATAGTGAAGGTAAATATGAACTACCATTAACTAATGCTAAAAACGGATTAAACAATGTAAGTGTAACATATGAAAGTGACATTTATAAATCTGCTACAAACAGTACTAATTTCACACTCACTAAAATAAAAACCATAGTAACCGTTGATTCCATAGTCGGAACAGTTGGTGAAAAAATTACATTGGTTGCTCATGTAACTGATGAGAATGGTAATAAGGTCAGTGGTGGAAATCTAGTATTTAAAATAAATGGAAAAACTTTAAGAATGGACGGTCGTTTCGATACAAATGATACTGATCCTATGAAGTTTAAAGTAGTGGATGGTATTGTTACTTACACAATGAATGTTGAGCTTTACTTACGTGCAGGTAAGAATATCACAGCTTCATATAGTGGTTCTTACTGTTATGAAGAAGCAAAAGGTAATGTTGCCAGCGTAGGTATAAGAAAACGTAACGCAGAATTAACAGTTGAAGTTGTACCAAACCCTGCTAAACAAAATTCAGACACAGTATTCATTGTTAAATTGAGGGATGTAACTCCAAATGGAACCAATAAAACTTGTATTACCACAGATGCTGGTTTAATACTTAAAGTAAATGGTATAACTCTTAAAGATGAAGACGGTAAGAAAGTTTATGTTAAAGCAGACAGTACAACAGTAACTTATACTTACCATGTACCAACTGGAATGGCTGGAGTAGATAACAATGGAAACATTAGAAATTATACAGTTGAAGCTGTATATAACAATTCAATGTTCTATCCTGACACTAGAAATACTTCAGTATTCAATGTTCAAAGAAGCATAGTAAATATAAATTTCGAAGATGTAACTGTTAAAAACAATATGTTAAGCGTTAAAGGTACATTTACAGACTATGAAAATGATTTACTTGTTGGAAATAATAAAATCTGTGTAAAAATCAATGGAATAACCTATAAAGAAAACAATGAAACAAAGTACTTCACAGTACGTAATGGAATTGTTGACTTAAGTGGTATTAAAATTGATAGTGGAACGAAAGTTAAATCAGTAACACTTGTTACTGGTGATACCAGTGCTTATTTAAGCGCAAGGGAAACTACAAAGGATATTTCAACAAGTTAATTTTAAAAGGGAATGTATTTTGGAAGTATATTTTACTTCCATTTCATTTTTTCTTTTATAAAAGAACTATTTTTTAAATAATTTTAAGTAATATATCTTAAAAAAACTATTTTTAGTATTGCTTTAAACATTAATATAAACAATTATTTATAATTGTAATTTTACAAAACAAGAAGATGAAAAGTTATATGTTGTATCTTATATAACTTTCATTTAAATCGCTTAAAACAGGAAGCATGTCTCTTTTATGATTGGTGACAAATTCAAAGGTTTTGAATATTATGGTATACATGGCATTTAATTTGTTTTGTTCATCAAGTACCTGTATATTATAATCTAACTTATGGTATTCACTCATTTCAGGATTTATTGTCATTGTGGGTGATATATACTTTTCAAGAACAAATATTATATCTTTACTCACGGATAATCCAACATTTAATGCTTTTTCTATTTTTTCTTTTTTTAACTCTTTGTTTTCATCTAAAAGTTGAATTAATGAAGTATAACCTGTAAAATTCTCAGGTATAAAGTATTCCTGTACTCTATGGCAAGCAAATTCATTTGCTATTTTAAGGTAATCATTTTGTAGAGTTAAATACCATGCAAAGGATTCAATGTATAAACTTTTTTCAATATTTAGTAAATGCATTATTGATTGTTTGATAATTTCATTAAACAGGTGGTGGGATAATTCATGAATTATTGCACCTGGAATCATGTTGTTGGGTGTATTTCTATTAATAAATATTTTATTGAATGAATAATAACTGAATAAGTTTAATTGGGCATTGGTATTATCATACTGAACTCTAGCATATGGTTTGGATATTTTAATTAAATGTTGGACATTTGGATCTTCTGGAAAAACTTGATAATTTTCATTACCAATATCAATTATATTGTTTAAAATTGAATCATATGCGGTATCAGTTAGTGGAATTTTTTTTAACAATTCTAAGTTATCAGAACTAAAAAGTTTGTAGAAATCTTGAAAATTATTATTGAAATAAGAGTAATTTCTAAGTTCTTCTTCGCATTGTGAACATTGGTTTGAATTAATTTGATTTTCATGTCCACAGTTGTTGCATATGACTTTATTGTTCATTTTTTAATCTTCCTTAATTATATATACATTTAATTATAGAGTACTTTGTATATATATTTTCATATGTGGTATTTTGAAAAATTAACCTTTTTCTATTATTCTATATACTGTGTGTTATGTACATAATATAATTAAAAAAAGATATATAAATTATAACTATTCATATAATTAAAATTATACTTGGTTAAATTAAAAATATGGAATTTATTTAGCATATATTTGGTTATAAAAATAATTTAATATAGGTAAATGATTATTATAAATTAAGTATAATATCATATATAATGTCCAAAAAATAGTAAACAATTGTTAAGGAAGATAGAATGGGATTACTGGAAGAAATTACTGATTTTTGTGAAAATAATTCAACTTTATATGGTTTTGCAGATATCAGCAAGTACAAGGAAGAAATTATTAGTAAAGATTTATATCCATATGATTATGCAATTTCATTGGGTTTAAGTATAGATGATGAAATCATAAATAATTTGGATAGTGAAAAAGGTAGAATAGCTTATTTGGATGCTTATGTAGAAACTAATAATAAATTAAACGATGTCTCTGAATTTATTGTCAAATTAATTAAGGACAAAGGATATGATGCTCAAGCAGTAAATGCATCATACATTTTACCTGATGAACGATTAGTTGGGGAAGTGTCCCATAAATTTGTTGCAAACTTGGCTGGTCTTGGCTGGATTGGAAAGAGTTGTCTGCTAATTACACCCGATTATGGTCCAAGGGTTAGGTGGGTAACTGTATTAACGAATTTCATCTTGCCAGCTAATAAGGAACGTTTAAAATCTCATTGTGATTCTTGTAGGTTGTGTGTGGATATATGTCCACCCAAAGCTTTTAAAAATATTGAATTCAATGAAAATGAGCCACGTGAATCACGTTATAATGCAAATTTATGTAAAGAATATTTTGATAAACTGGAAAGTGAAGGAAAACCACGTTTATGTGGTTTATGTGTTAAAATATGTCCTTGGGGATTAAAATAAGATTTGAAACAATTATTATTCATAAAAAGAGGTATACAGATGAAAAATCATCTGTTAAATTATAAATTTATTTATAATTCTTCTTTAGCTTTTCTAATTTCTTCTTTAAGAACTTCAACACATTTTTCATCATTTTCATTCATTCTTACAGTACATTCTGCTGTAAGTCCTGCTTTTTCAAGTATTTCAGGTACTAATAAAACTTTATCAACACTTGCTCCTTTATCCTTTAAGAGTGTTGTCGTACAATTTTGGGGACAACCATTTACTGCAATTATTTTGCTTGCTTGTGCAAGATCTATATATTTTTGTTTACCGCCTGCAGTTGCTACTATACAACATATTTTATTTCCATCTTCCTGTGATACATCATATACTGATGCTCTTGCAACTTCTCCTCTAGGATTCATCCCACTACATGCACATAATACTATTTCTTTCATTTTACACTCCTCGTATTATTTTCTTATATTTATCTATTTATTGAACTTATTTTATAATAATGATTATTATCTATTTGAAATTGAAAATACATTTATTTTTTAATTACCAAAAAAATTTTAAAATATTATATTAAATCTATATGTAGATATTATGCAAGATGTAGAATACTATAAACAAAAGGTTATTGATGGTTATAAAATTGATAAAATAGATGCACTAAATCTTTTGAAACTACCGTTAAATGATTTGAAAAATAGTGCAAATGATATTCGTCAACATTTTTGTGGAAATAACTTTGATGCATGTACAATCATCAACGTAAAAAATGGAAAATGTAGTGAGGATTGTAAATTTTGCGCTCAATCAGTTTATAACAATACGGATATTTCATCATTTCCTTTATTAACAAAACAGCAACTTAAATCTAAAACATTGGACATTTATAAAACAGGTTTTAAAAGAATATCCTATGTATCCTCAGGAAGAAAGATTAATGATGATGAATTAAAAAGTATTGGTGAGACGATTAAAGAATTAAAAGATGAACATAAAGATATTAAAATTTGTGTATCATTAGGACTGTTATCAAAAAAACAGATAGAATTATTGGAAGTATCGGGCATAGACAGGTTGCATAATAATTTGGAAACTTCTGAAGAATACTTTAAACAAATATGTACTACACATACTTATGAAGATAAATTAAATTGTTTAAATTTGGTTAATAATGATAATCTTAAGATTTGTAGTGGGGGAATATTTGGAGTTGGAGAAAGTTTTGAAGATAGAATAGATCTTGCTTTAAAATTAAGAGAGTTAAATGTTAAATCAATCCCTATAAACATATTGAATCCTATTAAAGGAACACCTTTGGAAGATTTCACTATTTTGTCAAACGAAGAATTATGTAAGATTGTTGCAATATTCAGATTTATTAACCCTTCAAGTTATATCAGATTGGCTGGTGGAAGATTATTATTGGAGGATTATGGTCGTAAAGCATTCAAGTCCGGTGCTAATGCAGCAATTATGGGGGATATGTTAACAACTAAGGGTGTCCAATATAATCAGGATATTAAAATGATAAAGGAATTAGGTTATCAGATTTCATATGATATTAATTAGTTGTAAAAACAAAGATATAATTATAAAAAAATTATTTAATAATAGGTGATAAAATGAAAGTATTAGGAATAGTAGGAAGTCCTAGAAAAGACGGTAATTGTGATGTATTAGTTAAAGAATTTTTAAATGCTGTGGATGCAGAAACAGAATACATATTCTTAAATGAAAAAGATTTAGCAGGATGTAATGCTTGTATGGGATGTGTAGAAGGAGATTGTGTAATAGATGATGATGGAAATGAAATCATTAAAGCATTACTTGATGCAGATGTATTAGTATTTTCATCTCCAATATATTACGGTCAGATAACTGCACAAGCAAAATCATTTATTGACAGATTCTATCAAATTTCAAGAAACCCGGAAAAATCATTAGAAGGTAAAAAAGTAGTAACAATATTTACACAGGCACAACCTGAAAACGTATTTGGTCCTTATATTGAATCATTTAAAACAATGCCTTTCGGATTTATGGGTATGGAAGTAGTAGGTAACGTAACAGCTATGGGAACTCAACAAAAAGGTGACGAAGAAGAATTACAAAAATACATAGATGAAGTAAAAGAAATAGCTTCTAATTTATAGTTCTTCATTTTTTTAACCTCCCTTTTTTTAATAAGACTTTTTTTAGTGATTTTTATGGATAATTCGGAATTAATTTTAAGTAATATTTTTAATAGAAAAAGTGTAAGAAATTTTACTGATAAAAAAGTTGATAAAGCTGATCTTTTAACAATCATTAAAGCAGGTATGAGTGCTCCTTCAGCATTGAATCTTCAGCCATGGGAATTCATTGTATTTGATGATATGGAAACTATTGACTGGATGGTAAATCTTCATGATTACTCTAAAATGTTTAAAACAGCTACTGCGGGTATAGTTGTATGTGGAAATATGGATAAAACCATTGAAGGATTTGAAGATTTTTGGATTCAGGATTGTTCTGCAGCTACACAAAACATTTTACTTGCCATTGAAGCATTGAATTTGGGTGGAGTATGGTTAGGAATTTATCCTATTGATGAAAGATGTAAAAAATTAATAGATTATTTTAATTTACCTTTAAATATTATTCCGTTTGCTGTTATTGCTTTGGGTCATCCATCAAATGTTGAAAAATCTAAAAATAAATGGGATGATAAAAAATTACATTGGAATAAGTGGTGAAGGTATTTTTATTTTTATTCTTTTTCTAAACAATAATTTTTAAAATGTATTATATCTTTATTTTTTCTATATTTAAAAAATTTATTTTAAATATTTATGATTATCTATATTTTATTTTTATTTGAAATCTTAATGGATGTTATACTTTTATTTTATATTTTTAATATAATACTAATTGTATACTTTAAAGAACTATATATTAAACCGGCATATCGTTTCATACTTTTTATTATATCATGTTATATTATATACTCTCTATTTTTTCAATGATTTTTATACTATTAAATGTATAATTTTTCAATACTGTTTATTCAAAAAAATATATTATTAATGATAATTAGTAGTATAATTTATTTGTTATAATTTTATTCAATAGGTAGTATATTCTAAAATTGATATAATCTTAATGATATTTTTTAGTCTTAAAATTAAGATAAAAATATAAAATTATATGTTTTTTTAAGCAATATTTAAATAGAATATAAACATATATTAAATATAAGAATGAAAATATAACGAGGTGAAAAGTATGGCAGAATTACCAATTGCACCAGTAAAAAGATTACTCAAAAATGCAGGTGCTGCAAGAATCAGTGACAGTGCTGCTGAAGAACTCGCTGCAGAATTAGAAGTATACGGTGAAGAAATCGCAGCTACTGCTACCAAACTTGCAAAACACGCTGGTAGAAAAACTGTTAAAGCAGAAGATATCAAATTAGCTATATAATTTCATATCTTTTACTTTTTTTTATTTATTTTATATTTCAAACTATTTTTATATTTTATTTCTTATTTTGACAATTTTAATTAGATTTTTAATATTTTTTTATAATTCATTTTTCATTAAAGTTTAAATACTATGTTCAATAAAGTATGTATTAGAAAATTATTGTTATAATTTAATCAACAATGTATAAATTTGAACATTAATAGAATTATTTTAATTAAGTGATTATTATGAATTATAAAATAGAATTAACATCTGATGATGTACCTAAAAAATGGTATAATATAAATGCTGATTTACCTGTTCAATTACCAGAACCAAAAAACAGTGAAGGAAAAGATCAACTATCAACATTACCTGATATATTTGTAGGAGAATGTTTAAAACAAGAAGTTACAACAGAACGTTACGTTACTATACCTAATGAAGTAAGAGAATTATATCAGAGATTAGGAAGACCTACTCCATTATGCAGAGCAAAAGGATTGGAAGAAAAATTAAATACACCAGCAAAAATTTATTACAAGAGAGAAGACTCTTCCCCAACAGGAAGTCATAAACTAAACAGTGCAATAGCTCAAGCATATTATGCTAAAAAAGAAGGTGTAGAAAGATTAACAACAGAAACAGGTGCAGGACAATGGGGAACTGCATTATCATTAGCGGCATCATTAATGGATTTGGAAGCAACAGTATATATGGTAAAAGTATCATTCAACCAAAAACCATTCAGAAAAACAATTATGCAGTTATATGATGGAAATGTATATGCTTCTCCAAGTCCAAACACAGAAGTCGGAAGAAAAATCCTTGAAGAAACACCCGATCATCCTGGATCATTGGGTATAGCAATATCTGAAGCTGTAGAAGATGCATTACAAGATGAAAAAGTAAAATATACATTAGGAAGTGTATTAAACCACGTAATATTACATCAAACAGTAATTGGACAGGAAATTAAAACACAACTTGAAATTGCAGAAGAAGAACCGGATACTATGGTAGCTTGTGTTGGTGGTGGAAGTAACTTTGGGGGATCTTTATTCCCATTCATGAAAGATAAAATAGAAGGAAACTCTGATGTAGAATTCTTAGCAGCAGAACCATCAGCATGTCCATCTTTAAGTGAAGGAGAATACAGATACGACTTTGGAGATGAAGTTGGATTTACTCCATTATTTAAAATGTTCACATTAGGACATGACTTCGTAGCACCGTCAGTACATGCAGGTGGATTAAGATACCATGGAATGAATTCACAAGTATCCTTACTTAAGAATGAAGGATTTATTACTCCTAGAACTGTCAAACAAACAGAAGTATTTGCTGCAGGTAAACTATTTGCACAGTGCGAAGGAGTTGTACCGGCACCTGAAACCTGTCACGCAGTAAAAGTTGCAATAGATGAAGCAAGAAAATGTAAACAAACAGGAGAAGAAAAAACAATTGTAGTAAACTTCTCCGGTCATGGATTACTTGACTTCAAAGGATATGAAAGTTTCTTAGATGGTTCTTTAGAAGATTCTTAGACATATAAATAACATCACCACCACACCCTATTTTTATTTTTTTTTCCTCATTACAAAGTTACTAATAATCAGTTTAACAAATTAAGATTAGGTGAATGTAATGGTCAATAACATTAAAATCCGAGGAGCAAAGGTACATAATCTAAAAAACATTGATGTGGATATACCTTTAGGTAAGATAGTTGCTATAGCTGGAGTTTCAGGAAGTGGAAAATCATCTTTAGCTCTTGGAGTACTATATGCGGAAGGTTCTAGAAGATACTTGGAAGCATTGTCAACATACACTAGGCGTCGAATAACACAAGTTGAGAAAGCAAAAGTGGATTTAATAGAACACGTTCCGGCTGCTCTAGCTTTACATCAAAGACCTAACATTCCCGGAATAAGAAGTACCTTCGGAACTTCAACAGAATTACTTAATTCACTAAGATTATTATATTCAAGATGTGGAAATTACATATGTCCTAACGGTCATTTAACCGAAGCATCCATAAATGTTTCAAGAGAATTACCAATCAAATGTCAGGAATGTGGTGAAGAGTTCTATGGTTTGGGAGCAGAAGAATACGCTTTTAATTCCGATGGAGCATGTCCGAAATGTTCCGGTACAGGAATAATGAGGGATGTAAATATAGATTCATTGGTTTCAGATGAATCGTTAACATTAGAAGAAGGAGCCGTAGAATCCTGGAAAATGTTTGGGATAGCCTGGATGTACAGGATGGCAGGAGAGTTAGGTGTCAGAATAGATGTTCCTTTTAAAGATTTGACTGATGAAGAAAAAGACATTATATTTTATGGAAAACCAGTTAAAAAATACATTGCAATTCCATCAAAGAATGGTAAAATGTTTGACTTAAATTGTGAATATAGAAATGCAATTAAAGCAGTTAAAGAAGCACTAAATAATGCAAAATCTGAAAAAGGACTAACAAGAATTAACAAATATCTGGAAATAAAGGAATGTGATGAATGTCATGGTTCCAGAATTAATAAAAGAGCAAATTCAACACTTTTAAATAATTTAAACATAACTGAAGCTTCAGAAAAAACATTAGATGAATTGGTGGAATGGTTAAAAATAAGCATAGAAAAATTACCAAAAGAACTAAGATCTATTGCGGATGCCATTTATGAAGAATTCAGTGATAATGCAAATAGTTTGATTGAATTGGGTTTGGGATATTTAACTCTAAATCGTCCAAGTTCAACATTATCAACTGGAGAATTGCAGCGTGTTCAACTTGCAAGAACAATAAGAAATCAAACTACTGGAGTATTATATGTATTAGATGAGCCATCCATTGGTTTACATCCAAATAATATCGATGGTTTAATACATGTAATGAAAGAATTGGTAGAAAACGGCAATAGCGTAATATTGGTTGACCATGATACCAGAATACTGGAAGTGGCAGATTATTTAATAGAAATAGGTCCTTCATCAGGGGTGGATGGAGGAAAAATTATTGCTAAAGGAAGTATTGAGGAAATAAAAAATAACAGCAACTCATTAATCGGTAAATATTTATCACATGAAGAGAACATATTGGTTCGTGAAAAAGTTTCAAAAGAATCATTATATGATGAAGGATCAATCCAACTTTCAATGGGTCCTATACATACAGTAAAAGAATTAGAGTTAAGTATTCCAAAGGGAAGATTTTCGGTAATAACCGGTGTATCAGGAAGTGGAAAAACAACACTGATATTGGAAAGTTTATATCCTTCAATAAAAAAATCTTTGGAAAATGAAAAAATACCGGAACATATACATTACATTGAATATGACAACATCAATAAAATTCATTTGATTGATGCAACACCCATTGGAAAGAATGTAAGAAGTACAGTAGCAACATATAGTGGAATTCTTACGGATATAAGAAAATTATATGCAAATCTTGAAGAATCCAAAGAAAATAATTACACACTTAAAGATTTTTCATACAATACTGGAAAATTAAGATGTCCTACATGCAATGGTACCGGTCAAATTAGTATGGATATCCAATTTTTACCTGATGTAGAAATAGACTGTCCTGATTGTGATGGTTTAAGATATTCCAAAGAATCTGAAAGCATAAAATACGATGGATTTTCTATAAAAGATCTTATGGCATTAACTATAGATGAAGCAATAGGTGTATTTTTACATAAAACAAAAATTGAAAACAAATTAAGAACCTTGTCTGATATGGGTTTGGGTTATCTGACATTAGGTGAATCAACACCTGCATTATCTGGTGGAGAAGCACAAAGACTTAAATTATCCTCTCATATTGGTAAGAATCAGAAAAATGCAATGTTTATTTTTGATGAACCAACTATAGGTTTACATCCTATAGATGTGAAGAAATTAATCAAAGTATTTGATAATTTAATTAAAAATGGTGCTACAATAGTAGTAATTGAACATGATTTGGATCTTATTAAAAATGCAGATTATATTGTGGATATGGGTCCTGATGGTGGTTTAAACGGTGGTGAAATCGTAGCTAAGGGTGTGTTGGAAGATATTATTTCATCAAAAAACAGTAAAACCGCAAAGTATTTATAATTTTTTTAAAACTAACTATTTCTCTTTTTTTTATTTTTTAATATGATTTAAAGGGTTATGCTAATCATACCAATTATTTTAAAAATTTTCTTAAAAAGTATATTATATGAACTTCATATTATATTATATCTTAAATAATGAATGATTTAAAAAATTTAAAATAGGATTGAAATTTCATGAAATTCAACAAGACTCATTACTTTTTAATAACCATGTTATTGTTTTTCCTTATT
The DNA here is from genome assembly GCF_016282985.1 of Methanosphaera sp. GTDB lineage: Archaea > Methanobacteriota > Methanobacteria > Methanobacteriales > Methanobacteriaceae > Methanosphaera. The sequence continues at coordinate 3,862 of NZ_JAEELZ010000125.1, read as the reverse complement.
TTTTCAGTTGGATTAACCAGTGCAACAGAAGTAAATAATCAAACAGCAATGGTTATTAAAAGTAATCAAACATCAACGTCAAACAATCTCATTAAGAGGGACTTGAACGAAAGTTTCCAAAATCAATATAATAAAACACAAAAAACAGCTAGTGGATATACTTATGTGAATAGTAAATCCGACGGAACATCTGATGGACAAACAAAAAGTCAACCAACCACATTAAACAAAGCAATCGAATCAGCCAGTGATAATCAAATAATCTATCTAACAACAAACGATCAACAGGATATATATAAATTTACAGATACAATATATTTAAATTCTGATAAACATAATTTGACAATTATCGGAGAAGAAAATAAAGAAATAATATTTGATGGACAAAGAAGTTCCCAATTATTTGATATATATTCAACTTCATTAACACTCAAAAATATTAAAATTACAAATATCTCCAATTATGGAGCTATATATGCATATAATTCAAATATAACTTTAGAAAATTGTACTATAAACAATAATAAATATCAGATAAATTCAGATATTTTGGAAATGTATTCATCAAATTTAATTATAAAAAATTCAATTATAGAAAATAATAATGTTAAAGGATTAAATTCATTAGTAGATGTTTCTAATGGAAAATTAACAGTTGATAACTCTATTATCCGTAATAACATTATGGAAAACAAGGGAGCTATTTCAACACAACAAAGTACTAACATTATACAAAATTCACAATTCATAAATAACACTTCACAAAAAACAGCATCAGCATTATATACAAAAAATTCAGTAAACACAATTAAAAATTCTAAATTTAACAATAATTATGGAAAAGAAAGTGGAGCATTATATCTACACGATTCAACTTCAGTAATAGATAATTCTCAATTTATTGGTAATACTGCAAATAAATTGGGTGGAGCCATATTACAATTAGGAAATACTTCTTTAACAGTAACAAAATCTTCATTTACAAACAATAAGGCAACATATGATGGTGGAGCAATTTATTCCATACAATCTAAAGTTACAATCAAATCAACAATATTTTCAGGTAATAAAGCAAGAAATGGTGGAGCTTTATACTTGGGAAACAACGTTAATAATATAATTTTATCTGTTACAGATAATTCATTTTTAAGTAATGAAGCAACATCAGAGGGAGATTCAATTTGGTCAAATCATGATATAACTATAAAGAATAATGTATTTTATTCAACAAGAAAAAATAATTGGATAAATATAGAAAAAGATTCAAATTATAATCTTAATGAAAACTGGTGGTCATCTAATACACCTGACTTTAATGTAATTACAAATGGGATTATACCTACTAGTTGGAGATTAATGACTTTAACCAATAAGACAAATGGAAATACTAATGTCATTACCGTATCATTAAATAAACTTAGTAATTCATCCACAGTATCATATTCGATACCTTCAAGAACAGCTAAATTCACGGCAAATAATGGTAGTTTTTCTCAGTCATCCATGGCAATAGTTGATACTATATCAAATAATTATGTGGGTAACTCAAATAATATTAAAGTAACTATTGATAATCAAGAATTAACAGTAAATATGAAATTAGATGCTTATCTTAGTATCAATAACATTACAACTACTTTAGGTAGCAAAGTTAATTTCACAATTTATTCAAATCAAAACATCAACTCTAAAATAACTTTAAATGTTAATAATGCAACTTTAACATCACAATTAACAAAAGGAATTGCCACTATTGCTTATACAATTCCAAATACTTGGAGAATAAATAATTATACAACATCCTTGACATTAACTTCGGATAATAATTATTATTCAAAAACAATTAAAGGATATTTGGATGTTCAATCAGCAACTGGTAAGTTAACTATTACACCAATCAATGCAAAAGATTTATCATTAGCGTCTTCAAATTTACCTGCCGCTTATGATTTAAGAAATCAAAGTCTGGTTTCAAGTGTTAAAGTACAAAGTGGTAGTGGAAGTTGTTGGGCATTTACATCTTTAGCTTCCTTGGAATCTGTGTTACTAAGAAAAACTGGTGTGGAATATGATTTATCAGAAAATAATGTTAAAAATATTCTAAAGAAATATTCCATTTTGGGCGATGCATCAGGTGAACCTAATTCGGGAAATAATGATTTAGAACCAATCAGTTATCTGGTTGGCTGGTATGGTCCAGTATTGGAACAAGAGGATAAATATGATTCAAGTAGTATTATTTCACCAATTATTGATTCATCATTCCATATTCAAGATGTTTATATAATTCCGGAAAGAAAAAATGCTACAGACAATGAACTTATTAAACAAGCAATTTATAACTATGGGGCAGTATCCACAGGTATTCATAGTCCTAGTGGTAAAAATAGTTACTCAACAAGCAGTAATATTAATCACGGTGTAACTATCGTAGGATGGGATGATAATTACAGTAAAACAAATTTCAGTCCTAATCCTCCAGGTAATGGTGCTTTTATAATTAAAAATAGTTGGGGAACAGGTTCCGGTGAAAATGGATATTATTATATTTCATATTATGATATTACTATAGGATCATTATGTAAATGTAATGATTCATCTAATGAACAATTAAATTATGTTGTTCTAATGGAAAATAAGGATAATTATACTAATATTTACCAGTATGATACAGTAGTTAATGCATTGGATACATATAGTAATTTTGTTGCTTACAAAAATATTTATACCGCTACAAAAAATGAAAATATTGCTGCTTTCGGTAGTTATTTCTTACAAAAATCTAACTATCATGTAGAAATAAAAGTTAACGGAAAATCAATTTATACACAAACAGGTACAGTAACATTACCGGGATACAGAACAATAAAATTAAATAAATATGTTTCAGTAAATGAAAATGATGAATTTGAGATAATACTTAAAATCAACAGAACAAATACTGGACATAATTATATATTAGTACAATATGCTGATCTATATCATTCTCCTATTAAAGAAGGTAAATCTTTCCTGGAATATGATGCTGATGATGGTGATTGGATTGATTTATATGATTATGAATGTGTTGCACCTTTAAAAGTGTATACTAAAGATGTTCCAACAGTTTCATCATCTATCGTAAAAAATAGTGATTGTACTATAAACGTCACTACAAATGTTAATAATTTACAATCTAAGGCTTCAGTTTATTATTTAATTAATGGAGAAAAAGTAACAGAAAATGGAAAGGTTGTTAGTACAACTCTAACAACAGATTCAACGTTTACTAAAAAAATAAATGAAGGTGTTTATTCAAATAGATATACTTTAACAGTAGTATATTCAAGTGAAAATTATGAAATAAAACAATCATTTACTATAACAAATTCTTTACAAGCCACTAAAATAACAGTTACAGCTCCAAGTACTGTTAAAATAGGAGATACAATTACAATTACTGGAACATTGTCTCCAACAGAGTCATTAAAAAATCATAAAGTTACAGTAACAATTGGAACTAATATATTTTCAACTACAACAGATTCAAATGGTAAATATAGTTTAAATTATACTACAAAAACAGTAGGTTCATATGATATTAAAGTAAAATATGGTGGAAACTCACAATATGGAGAATCTACAAATATAACTAAACTAACTGTATATACATTGACAAAAATAACATTAAATAATATATTAACAGTTCAATACTCAGATAATGTGGTTATTGGTGGTAGTTTTAAAGATGCTAGTGGTAATGCTTTGAGGTATACTGCTGTTGTTGTTAGTGTGAATGGTGTTAGTGGTTATGCTAGGACGGATGGTAATGGTGTCTTTAGTTATTCTTATAAGACTAATCGTGTTGGTGTGAATAATGTGG
>NZ_JAEELZ010000124.1 GCF_016282985.1 Methanosphaera sp. | reverse complement strand
TTCAATTTGTACATGATAAGAGTACTAATTTTTATCAGGTAATATGTACAAAACATGATAATACGACATGTAACTTATATATAGGTTATGATGGTTCTTCTGCCCGTCGTACTTATAATCGTATTATTGCTTCAGCTGATGAAGAATTTTAATCTTTTTTTTTCTTTTAATTTTTTAAAAAAAGTATGTGGAGTTAATATAATTGAGTATATTTTAATAAATATTCCATGTAATATTTGTCTAGAAGTCTATGTAGTGACATTAATTCTGGATGTGTTGTTGCTTTCTGTTCTGTTAAATTTCTTAATGTCTTATTTTTCATATTTTCTCTGACTTCATTTATTGTGAATTTAAGTTGGTTTATATTTTCTTTTTCTAAATTTTCTGATATATTATAATCTGATGGATAAATATTGGTGCCGGTCATTAAATTTTTATTTTTAGCTTCATATATTGCTCGTGAGTTATCAAATATATCTATTCCTATATAACTTAGTATTGGTATGATTTGTGTTGTTGCAAAAGGGAAGTATAATGCTGTTGTTGGATTTATATTTTCTCTTGTTTTGATTATTATTTCTAATAAATCCTGAGGATTTCTTTGTAGTTCATCGGGATTAGCGAACATTAGTGTTGTATATCCGTATTCTTCTAATTTTTTTGCACATTCTACTCTTAGGTCGGAGTATTGTGATCCCTGTATTACTCCAATTTTTTCCTTGTTTTTTTCTTCTTTCGCTATTTTTAATGTTTCTTGCATATACTCTTCAGCTATTTCTTTTTGTATTTTGAAGGGTGTTGCAATATTTTCCACTTTTTCTATTTCTTTGTAGTTTAATAGAATTGGTGTCGTTTTTTCATGATATGTTCCATATCTTGCAGGTCCATCATGTGAACTAATTTTAATCATATTATTATCTCCACTTTATTGTTGTTATTTTTGTTTTTAATATTTTATATTCTTTTTAGAAATTAATGAGTTCTTTGTCGTAATTGTTCTTTAATCCACTTAATATTCAAATCATAATTTTTCACTATTGGTGTAATCTTTTTGATAACACAAAGTATTTTTTTTGATAGCTTTATATACTAATTTGATAAACCTATTAATAGAAGTTTAAAATTGTTAAATTTCTACAAGTTAACTATTAAAAATATATTTATGATTGGTGAATTAGGTGCATCAATCATTTCATCTAATGGATATAAAACAATTTATTTAAATAATATTATGTATTTTATCAATGGAGTGAAAATATGTCTTTATTAAATGAAAGTGAATACTTAATTACAGAAAAAGATATTGATCCAACTTTTAAAGAAGAAATTATGGCAAATGGATCAGACAGTTTAGCAGTATGTTACCAATGTGGTACATGTTCTGGTGCATGTCCATCAGGAAGAAGAACTCCTTACATGATCAGAAGATTAGTAAGAAAAGCATTAATGGGTATGAAAGAAGATGTTATATCTGATGATGCTCTTTGGATGTGTACAACCTGTTATGAATGTCAAGAAAGATGTCCTCGTGACATTAAAATCGTAGAAATTGTTAAAGCAATCAGAAATGTAGCAGCACATGAAGGATACATGGCAAAAGCTCACAAAATGACTGGTTCATACGTAGCAAAAACTGGTCACGCAGTACCTATCAATGATGCAACTAAAGCTTTAAGAAAAGAAATTGGTCTTTCAGAAGTACCTCCTACAACTCATGCTTGTCCTGGTGCATTAGAAGAAGTACAAACTTTAATTAAAGCAACTGCATTCGATGAATTAATCGGATACGACTGGGCTACTGGTAACTTAAAAGAATAATTTTGATGATTTAATAAGGAGGATATTATTATGGCATACGCATATTTCTTAGGATGTATTATGAACAACAGATACCCTGGTATTGAAAAATCCACCAGAGTATTAATGGATAAATTAGGTGTAGAATTAGCAGATATGGAAGGAGCTTCCTGTTGTCCTGCACCAGGTGTATTCGGTTCTTTCGATAAAGAAACCTGGGCAACAATTGCAGCAAGAAACATTACAATTGCTGAAGATATGGGAGCAGAAATATTAACCGAATGTAACGGTTGTTTCGGTTCACTTCACGAAGCTAATGACTTATTAAAAGAAGATGCAGACATGAAATGCAAAGTTAACTCTTCACTTTCCGAAATCGGTCGTGAATTCAAAGGTTCAACCGGTGTAAGACACTTTGCTGAAGTATTATACAATGACATAGGTTTAGACAAACTTTCCGAAATCATGGAAAAAGACTTAAACTTAAACGTTGCTGTACACTACGGTTGTCACTTCTTAAAACCTAGTGATGAATTACAAATCGATAATCCTAAAAACCCAAAAATCTTAGATGAACTTGTAGAAATTACAGGAGCTAAATCCGTACCTTACGCAGACAAAATGATGTGTTGTGGAGCAGGTGGAGGATTAAGAGCAAGAGATAAAGAAGTTACTACCAGTTTCACCAAAGAAAAACTCGACAACATGACAGCAGCTAACGTAGATGCTATCATTGATGTATGTCCATTCTGTCACATGCAATTCGATGTAGGTCAAACTGAAGTAAACGAACAATATGGAACTAACTTTGCAATTCCTGTATTACACTTAGCTCAATTATACGGATTAGCAATGGGATTATCTCCAGAAGAATGTACACTTGATAAACAAGTTGTAGATCCTAGTTGTTTAGTTGAAAAAATGAACACACCTAAAGAAGAAGCAGCAGAAGAATAATTTAAGTGTTCACATATAACTTTTTTAAGTTATATCCTTAACCCCCTTTTTTAAAATATTATTTTTTATTATTTATTTCACATATTAAGAACTTTAAATATATGCATTCTTTTTCCAAAATTTTAATATATATTAAAGACATAACTAAAATAAATAGCAGAATTTTATAAATTAATATTTAATATATTACTATAATTTAAGGAGACAATAGTATGCAAAAATTTATTGTAGAATTAATAGGTGTTTTCACTCAAAAAGATTTACCTGAAGATTATAAACAATTTGTTGAATACAAAGCAACAATTCAAAATAAAGAAGTAACTGATGATGATAAAATTGCTGTATTAAGAGTAAAAGATACTACTAGTTATCAGATATTCTTCTTAAATGATTATAACTCTCTTGAAGAACTTGACAAGGAAGTTGACGAAGATTTAGACGGTAAAATTTATAACTTTAGTGTTCGTAAAATTTTAGAAGGTCACATAAATGGATAATCAAGAAGTTATAGACCCTTTAGAACAAAGATGGGTTGTACTTGATCATCTACTTCAGGAGTTGGGTAAAAAATATGATATTCCTCCTGAAGTAACTAAAAATCTTCAGTATGCTAGATCTTTGACACATTATTACAATCAGGATCCTACTGAACCGGATCGTGCAAAGGAATTGCCAAGAATTGATTCTTATCTTCATGATTCTGAGCTTAAATTAATGGGTATGGCTGGAATGGAAGGTGAGGAGTTTGTTTCTGAGTGGGAACAAAGATTACTTGATGCATCTCAAGGTAAAGAAGTATTTAAGCAAGCTAAAATTCAATCAAAATTTATTCCTGGGATGCCTGCGAACTTTGATTTTGTAAGATTTAACTTCAAAAAACCTATACATGAAGAAAGGTTCATGGAAATTTGTGAATATGAAAATGTTATCATAGAATTTGATGAAAATGATTCTTCAGTTTTTGTATTTGGTGAAAAAGATCATATTCAAGAAGCTTTAAAAGAGATGGCTCCGTTTTTCAGTGAACAAATGTCCTAATTAAGATTTTCTTTCTCCCCCTTATTTTATTTCTTTTTTATATTCTTATTTTAAATATATCCTTTATTTTAATACATCTACAAAGTCTTATTAATATTAAACTAGATAAATATTAATGATATTTAATTATTGGAGAAATTAGATGAAAATTTTAATGATTACTGATATCCATAGTAATCCAGATAAAATTTATAGTTATTTGGATAATAATTCAGTAGATGAAATTATAATTACTGGTGATGTTACAGAGTTTGGTCCTGAAAAACTCTTTGTAGATACTTTAAATAAATTTTCTGAATATGCTAATGTTCATGCATTATTTGGAAATTGTGATCCAAAAAATTCAAATGAATTAATTGATGAATCTGATGCAATAAATATACATGATTCAATTTCAAATATTGGTGATATAAAACTCATTGGATTTGGTGGTTCAAACCCTACACCATTTGATACACCTAATGAATATTCGGATGAATTTTTATATGAAAGTTTAAGCAAATACTCAGATGAATTATCTTCAGATTCTTTTACAATTCTAGTTACACATGCACCTCCATTAGATACAAATGCTGATAAAATAGAATCCGGTGCACATGTTGGTAGCTGTGCAGTAAGAAAAATTATAGAAGAAACACAACCTACACTTAATGTATGTGGTCATGTGCATGAATCCATAGGACAGGATACAATAGGAAATACGGTAATAGTAAATCCTGGTGATGCAAATACAGGACATGCATGTATCATTGAATTAAGTCAGGATGATATTAATAATCAAAATGTCAACCTAAGTTTAATAGAAATATAATGAGGAAAAATAATGTCAAAGTTCAATGAAGAGGATGTCTATATTTTTAATCCAGAAAGGGAATGTATGAGTCGGGAAGACTTAAAAGAATTACAGTTAAAAAGACTTCAAAAAGTTGTAAAATACGCATATGAAAATGTACCATTTTATCAGAATTCTTTTGATAAAGCAGGAGTAAAACCTGAAGATATTAAATCTTTGGAAGATATACAGTTACTTCCATTTATTACAAAAGATGATTTAAGAAATACTTATCCTTTTGATTTGCAGGCTGCCCCCAAGGAAGATTGGGTTGAAGTACATTCAACAAGTGGAACAACAGGTATACCTACAGTAGTTGCATACACACAAAACGATTTGGATATTTGGGCAGAATGTACTGCACGTGGACTTGCAAGTGTGGGAGTACATAAAAATGACATAGTAAATGTTGCATACGGTTTTGGACTGTTTACCGGTGGACATGGAGCACAGTATGGAGCACAAAAAATAGGAGCATTGGCAGTTCCTATGTCTTCAGGTAACACTCAAAGACAAATGAATTTCTTAAAAGATTTCCCTGCAGATTTTTTATGTTGTACACCTTCATATGCTTTATATCTTGCTGAATCCTTTGAGAAAGAAGGTATTGATCCACAATCAGTTCCGTTAAAAGGTGGATTATATGGTGCTGAAATGTGGACCGAAGAAATTAGGGCAAAACTTGAAAACAAATTCGGTATTTCTGCACAAAATATTTATGGTTTAACTGAAGTTATTGGTCCGGGTGTTTCAACTGAATGTCATATTAAAGATGGTATGCACATAGCAGAAGATCATTTTTATCCGGAAATAATAGATCCTAATACTTTGGAAGTTTTACCTGAAGGAAGTGAGGGTGAAATAGTATTTACTTCTCTTACAAAAACAGGGATGCCTGTAATCAGGTATAGGACAAAGGATATCACTTCTTTAAAATATGATAAATGTGATTGTGGAAGAACAACTGTTCGTATGAGTAGAATTACAGGACGTAGCGATGACATGCTTAAAGTTAAAGGTGTAATTGTATTCCCTAAACAAATTGAAGAAGTTATCATGAAAATGGATGAACTTTCACCTGCTTATCAAATAATTGTTTCAAGACCTGGTATTTTAGATATGATTGAAGTTCAAGTGGAAATTGATCAAGCTACTTTCAAAGATTCTATAATAGATTTAGAAGGATTTAAACATAAGATAGCTAAGAAAATTAAGGAAGCTATAGGAATAGGAGTTAAAGTAACATTAGCTGAACCATATTCATTACCTAGAAGTGAAGGTAAAGCTGTTAGAGTAATTGATAAAAGAGATTTTAGTTAGAGGTGAACATATGTCAATAAAACAATTATCTGTATTCTTAGAAAATAAAAAAGGAAGATTATGGAAAGCATTAAACACATTAAAATCCGAAAATATTGATATCAGAGCATTATCTATTGCAGATACATCTGAATTCGGTATTTTAAGAATGATAGTATCAGATCCTAAGAAAGCTAAAGAATTACTTGAAAAAGAATTTGCAGTGAGTATTGCAGATGTATTGGCTATTGAAGTTGAAGATCAGCCAGGTGGTTTGGAAGCAGCTTTAGGTTTATTGAATGAGAATGATGTTAATGTAGAATATGTTTACGCATTTGTTGAAAAGAAAACTTCTAAAGCTTTAGTTGTATTAAGAACTGACGATAATGAAAAATCATTAAAATTATTAAAAGATAATGCTTTTTCTGTAGTTGAAGATGAAGCATATACTATTTAAGTATATGCAAACTATTTTTTTTATTTTTTTTCATAGAATTGATTTGGAGTATAATTGTATCCATATCTAATTGCATTTTGTAAAAATTCGTTACTTTTTTTGCAGGAGTCATATAATGTTTCACCATTTATCAGATTGCTGGTTATGGCTGATGAATGGGTACAACCAGTTCCATGAGTATTATTTGATTCGAATAAGTTTCCTTTGATGAAATGAATCTCATCATTTGAATATAGTATATCATTTCCGTTAAGATGTCCTCCAGTTATTACAACATTATTATCATAACTTAATAATTCTGCAACTTCTTTCATATCTTCTTCATTGTTGATCTTTTTGTTAGATAA